>NZ_JAOSHO010000255.1 GCF_025917275.1 Pseudomonas agronomica
TTGCGGCCCGGCGATGTGGTGGAAGTGCGCGCCGGTGATCGAGTGCCTGCGGACGGTCGGGTCTTGTCCGGCCAGGCGAGCCTCGACACTGCGCCCATCACTGGCGAGTCGGTGCCCATGGAGGCGGGTATCGGGGTCGAGGTCTTTGGTGGCGCGATCAATCTCGACGGTGTGTTGCGCCTGGAGGTTACTCGCATCGGTGACGAGTCGACGCTGGGCAAGGTCATCGCGCTGATGCAAAACGCGGAACGCTCGAAGCCGCCGATCACTCGCCTGCTGGAGCGCTACGCCGGCAGTTATCTGGTGCTGGTGTTGTTATTGGCGGCGGTGACGTGGTTTGTCACCAACGATGCCCAGGCGATGCTCGCGGTTCTGGTGGCGGCGTGCCCCTGTGCCTTGGTGTTGTCGGCGCCGGCCACGGCGATCGCCGGCATCGCGGTTGCAGCGCGTCATGGAATTCTGATCCGTAGCTCGGCGTTCCTCGAAGAGCTGGCGGACCTGACTTCGCTGGTGATCGATAAGACGGGCACGTTGACCTATGGCGCCTTGCGCTTGCAATCGATCGAAGGGAGCCAGGACGACTTGGCGATATTGTTGCCCTTGGCCGCCAGCCTAGGATCCGCCAGCAGCCATCCGGTCAGCCGCGCGCTGGCCGGCCTGGTGGAGCAACATCAATATTTGCCGCTCACCGACATTCATGAGCGCCAGGGTCTGGGCGTGGTCGCCATGACCGGGGAGGGCGAAGCTGCGCTCGGCCGCCCCGAGTTGTTTGCCCGGCTGGGTATCCAGACCTCGGCCGTACCCAACCATGACGGCCCGATTGCCGGCTTGGCCCTGGACGGACAATTCCTCGCTTGGCTGTTGCTGGCCGACAGCGTCAAGCCGGAAGCGCGGCTGGCAATGACTGAGTTGCGCACGCTTGGACTCGGACGCCAATTGTTGCTGACGGGCGATCGCCAGAGCGTGGCCAGTGCCCTGGCCCAGGAGATCGGAATTCATGAGGTGCAGGCGCAGGCTTTGCCGGAAGATAAACTCCAACGGGTCATGACCGAGATCGACCACGGCTTCCGGCCCATGGTGGTGGGGGACGGAATCAACGACTCACTGGCCCTCAAGGCTGGCGTGGTCGGCGTGGCGATGGGCGCGGGTGGCGCGGATATCGCGCTGGCGTCGGCGGACATCGTGTTGATCGGCAGCGATTTGCGGCGCCTCGGGACATGTGTGCGACTGAGTCGTCAGTGCCGGCGGACGTTGCAAGTCAACGTGATCATCGGTCTGGGCTGGACGCTGGCCATCGTCGCTTTCGCCGCATTTGGCTGGCTTGGTGCGGCGGGGGCGATGATCGCGGCATTGCTGCATAACTTGAGTACGCTGTTGGTACTGGGCAATGCCGGACGACTGCTACGCTTCCAGGAGCCGCTGCCAAAAATCTAGGCCGTACTTTTAAGCGAACTGTTGAGGGCGCGTGCAGTCACTTACGAAAGGTAGCACCACTTCAGGCAGTTACTGCTCAAAACAGTAGATTTAGAAGAACGATAGAAAAAGGCTATAAATTCGATAGCCAGCTATTTTTCTACGATGGGCTACCCTCATTTCAGACGTCTGAAACAAGGGGGATTTTTTCATGCTCGCTCAACTTCCACCGGCCTTACAGAATCTGCATCTACCGCTTCGGCTGCGGCTCTGGGACGGCCATGAATTCGCGCTGGGTGACGATCCCAGCGTGACGATTGTGGTCAAGGATCCACAAATGGTTGCGCAATTCAACCATCCCAGCCTGGATGCATTGGGTGCGGCGTTCGTCGAAGGCAAACTCGAACTCGAAGGCTCGATCCATGAAGTCATTCGAGTCTGTGACGAGCTGAGCCAGGCCCTGGTGGACGAAGACGACAGCAACCTGCCGGTGCGCACGGTCCACGACAAGGAAACCGACGCCAAGGCGATCTCCTACCATTACGATTTATCCAACGCCTTCTATCAGCTCTGGCTCGACAGCGACATGGCCTATTCATGCGCCTACTTCGAGACGGGTAGCGAAACCCTCGAACAGGCGCAGCAGGCCAAATTCCGCCATTTATGTCGAAAGCTGCGCCTGCAGCCCGGCGACTACCTGCTGGACGTGGGATGTGGGTGGGGTGGGCTGGCACGCTACGCGGCTCGAGAGTTCGGTGCGAAGGTGTTCGGCATTACCCTGAGCCAGGCCCAACTGGATCTGGCACGCGAGCGGGTCAAGGCTGAAGGCCTGGAAAACCAGGTCGAGCTCCAGTTGCTGGACTACCGGGATTTGCCCCAGGACGGTCGATTCGACAAAGTTGTCAGCGTCGGCATGTTCGAGCACGTTGGCCACGCAAACCTGACGCAGTACTGCAAGACCCTATTCGGTGCTGTGCGCGAAGGCGGGCTGGTGATGAATCATGGGATTACCGCCAAGCACACCGATGGCCGCCCGGTAGGTCGCGGCGCTGGCGACTTCATCGAGAAATATGTCTTCCCCAACGGCGAACTGCCGCACCTGTCGATGATCTCCGCCGAGATCAGTGAAGCGGGGCTGGAAATCGTCGACGTGGAAAGCCTGCGCATGCACTACGCGCGGACCCTCGATCATTGGAGCGAGCGCCTGGAAGACAACCTCGAAGCCGCGTCCAAGGAAGTGCCGGAGCAGGCCCTGCGGATCTGGCGGCTTTATCTGGCCGGTTGCGCATACGCGTTTGCCAAGGGCTGGATAAACCTGCACCAGATCCTCGCGGTCAAGGCCCATGCCGACGGTAGCCATGAGTTGCCCTGGACCCGTGACGATATCTACGCGCCTTAAAGAATCGGGGAAATGAGCCGGGCGATCCGCATGCCTATCTTTTGCAGGCGGTGGGTCTCCCGGCTTTCTTGCTTGGCGACTTCGTGGGCCTGGGCGAAATCCTGTTCGAGCATTTGCTGCACTTCGCAGGCGAAGGCAATGTCGACGGTCAACAGCATCACTTCGAAATTCAGTCGGAACGAGCGGTTGTCCAGGTTCGCGCTGCCTATCGCGCTGATCTCCTGATCGATCAACACGACTTTCTGGTGGAGGAATCCGGGTTCATACCGAAACACCCGTACGCCGGCCCGAACGGCTTCGAATGCATAAAGACTGGACGCTGCGTAGACAATCTTGTGGTCGGGTCGCGACGGCAACAGGATGCGCACGTCCACTCCGCGCAGCACCGCCAGGCGCAGCGCTGCGAACACCGCCTCATCGGGAATGAAGTACGGTGTGGTAATCCAGATTCGCTCGTTGGCGGCGTGGATGGCCTCGACGAAAAACAGCGAACAGGTTTCGTAGGCGTCCGCCGGGCCGCTGGCAAGCAGTTGGCAGAGCACCCCGCCGTCCGGGTAGGTGTCGGGCAGGATCAGCGGCGGCAGTGAGCGGGCGGCCCAGAACCAATCTTCGGCGAACGACTCCTGCATGCTTGCCACTACCGGACCGCGTACCTCGACGTGGGTGTCGCGCCAAGGGGCCAAGGGCGGTTTTTCGCCCAGATATTCATCGCCCACATTGTGCCCGCCGACAAATCCCAGGACGCCATCCACTGCGACGATCTTGCGATGGTTGCGAAAGTTGACTTGGAATCGGTTGAGCCAGCCGCTGCGGGTGGCGAAGGCTTTTACGTGAACGCCGCCGTCGCGCAGTGCCTGCACATAACGGTGGGGCAGGGAATGACTGCCGATACGGTCATAGAGCAGATACACCGCCACGCCTTCGGCCGCCTTCTTCAAGAGCAGTGCTTGCAAGCGCTGCCCGAGTTGGTCGTCATGGACGATAAAGAATTGCACCAGGACCGCTTCCCGAGCGTTATCGATGGCCTGGAAGATTGCCTCGAACGTGGCCTGCCCATTCACCAGCAGGCGCACCTGATTGTTCGCCAGGCAAGGTGCTCGCCCCAGTTTCGGCATGGCCCTGAGTGACGCGTAAGCCTTGGAGGCGCGGGCGGTGAGCGCCTCTTCGACCCACGGCCGCCAGTTCAATTCGGAGATTGCCTTGCGCATTTCTTCGTTGGCTTGTCGGCGTGCCTTGATGTAGCCATCGAACGTGCTGCGGCCAAATACCAGATACGGAATCAACGTCAGGTAGGGAATGAATACCAGCGAAAGGGCCCAGGCGATCGACCCTTGGGCGGTTCGCACCGTCAGCACCGCATGAACGGCGGCGATGGAACCCAGGGTGTGAAGCAGCGCGATCAGGTAACCGAAAACATGCGGGCCGAAATAATCCATGGGGCAGCCATGCTCCTGAAGTTTCATTGCTTAACAGACCATGTTCCACGACGAATGTCGCTATTTAATTCGCTCAGCCCAGGCCTGAACCGAAGCCTGCGGGCGGCGTCTAACGGCCACTTGTCCTCTGGAGTGTTTGCAATGAATGTTCGTCTGCTGGGTTTGGCCTTGGCGGTTGGCTTGTCGGTTCCTCTGGCGGCTCAGGCGCAGATGCTTCAACCGGGACTGTGGGAATTGACCACCAGCAACATGAAAGTCGATAACCAGAATCTGCCGGATCTTCAATTGATCCTCGGGCAGCTACAAAACCAGATGACCCCGGAGCAACGGGCGATGCTGGAGAAGCAAGGCATTACCATGGGCGGCAAAGGCATTCGGGTCTGCCTGACGCCTGCGCAAGTCCAGACCAACGACATTCCGTTGCAGGATCCGCAATCAGGGTGCAAGCAACAGATCACCGAGCGCACCGGCAATCAATGGAAGTTCCGCTTCAGTTGCCCGAAAGCCCAGGGCAATGGTGTCGCGACCTTCCAAAGCGATCGTGAATTCACCACCAAGGTCAACGGCACCTTCAACGCCACGGGCATCCAGCAGAACGGTAGCCTGGACACCCGCGCCGTGTGGCTGGGGCAGGATTGCGGGACGGTCAAGCCGAGGGCCTGACCCGGGTTGGACGCGATGAGTTCGTGGCGAGGGTGCGTGCTCCCGCCGGGCGTTTAGCGGTCCAAGAAACTGCGCACTCTTACTGCCTGCTCAACGCCTCGTACAGCGTGTCGAGGTTGTACTCGAACAGCCCGGTAAAGGTGCTGGCAGGACCGCTGGCGGCCAGGGCGTCCGAGTACAACGTGCCGCCGATGTGCGCGCCGCTTTCATCGGCGATCTGCTTGAGCAGGCGCGCGTCCTTGATGTTCTCCATGAATACTGCTTTGACTTTCGCCTGGCGAATCTGGGTAATCAACGCCGCGACTTCCGCCGCCGAGGGCTCACGTTCCGTAGATAGGCCCTGCGGTGCCAGGAACTCGATGCCATAGGCCTGGCCCAGGTAACCGAACGCATCGTGGGATGTAACGATCTTGCGATTACCTGGCGGCAACGCGCCGAATTTTGCCTTGGCTTCGGCAAGCAGCGCATAGATCGTTTTCAGGTACGCCTGGCTGTTACGTTCGTAGTCAGCCTGGTTGTCCGGATCCGCCGCTTCGAGTGCCTTGGTGATATTGCTGACGTACAGCTGCGCGTTGGCGAGGTTGTGCCAAGCGTGCGGATCGGGGATCGTCTCGCCATCTTCGTCCAGCGATCGCGGGATCACGCCTCGGCTGGCGCTGATCACCGTAGCCTTGGTTTCCGTGCTGGTCACCAGGCGATCGAGCCACGGCTCGAAGCCCAATCCATTCTTGATAATCAACCTGGCCCCGAGCAGCGCCTTGGCGTCGTCTGGCGTGGGTTCGTAGGTGTGTGCGTCGGCGTCCGGTCCTACCATATTGATGATCTGGACGTGTTCGCCGCCGACTTGTTGGGTCATGTCGGCAAGGATGCTGAAGCTCGTCACTACCTTGAGTTTTTCGGCGGCGGACAGGGACATGGACAGCATCAAGCTGAAGATCAGGAGCAGGGCGCGCATCGGGAAACCTCATGGGGATGTGAGCAGGGGCGGGCGGCGCAAGAGACCGTGCACCGGACCGAATACCACGGACAACAGATAGGACGCGCCCGCCACCAGGACGATGGCCGGCCCGCTGGGAAGCGAAAAGTTGAAAGACAACAGCAGTCCCAGCCACACCGAGATGCAACCGAGCAGTGCCGCGATGATCATCAGAATGGGCAGGCGTCGGCTCCAGAACCGTGAAGCGGCCGCCGGTAGCATCATCAGGCCGACCACCATCAGCGCGCCGATGGCCTGGAAACCGATCACCAGGTTCAACACCACCAACGTCAGAAACACACCATGGGCCAACGGACCCAGGCGACTGACTGTTTGCAGGAACAGGGGATCCAGGGTGTCGAGCAGCAGCGGTCGATAAATCAAGGCCATCGCTACAAGACTGATTCCGCAGACCCATAGCATGCCGGTCAGGGTCGGGCCGTCCACCGCCAACGCGGAACCGAACAACACGTGGAGCAGATCCAGGCGTTTGCCGGCCAAGCCAAGAATCAACACACCGGCCGCCAGGGAGATCGGATAAATGGCGGCGAGGCTGGCGTCCTCCCGCAGACCGGTACGGCGGGTAATCCAGGCGGCGAGCCCTGCCATGCTCAACCCCGCGCCCAAGCCACCCAATGTCAGGGCAGGCAAGCTGAGCCCCGCCATCCAGAAACCCAGCGCAGCGCCGGGCAAAATGCCGTGGGCCACCGCGTCTCCAATCAGGCTCATGCGCCGCAGAATCAGGAACACGCCCAGCGGCGCTGTACTGCACGCCAACACCAGGCCGCCGAGCAAGGCCCTGCGCATGAAGACGAATTCCTGGAAGGGTTGCCATAGATGAGTGGCGGTCAGCATCAGGCCACCCACGCACTGGGTTGCTGCGCAATCAAATCGACACTTCGGCCCAGCACGCAGCGTGAATGGCTCACCAGCAGCGTATGCGGGATATGTTCGCGTACGGCGCCCAAGTCATGACACACCACCACGGCGGTTTTGCCGTCGGCATGCCATTTGTGAAGGTGCCTCCACAGCAGCGCTTGTCCCTCTTCATCGAGGGCGGCATGAGGTTCATCCAGCAACAGCAGTGGTGCATCAGCCAGACTCAGTCGGGCGAGCAGGGCGCGCTGCAATTCGCCTCCGGACAGTGCCATCAAGGGGCGGCGTTCGAGTCCGTCCAGGGCCCAGTCATCCAGCACTGTCTTCAGTCTAAGACGCCGCATCGCTGGCGTGTATGAGCTACCCCAAGCACCTGCGGCAACCAACTCTTGCAGGCTGATGGGGAATTGCCGATCCAGATATTGCTGCTGCGGTAGGAATGAAACGCCGCCGCACTTTGGTACGTTGACGGTGGCTTTGCCGGCTAGAGGTTTTTGCAGGCCCGCCAATACCTTCAAGAGACTGGTTTTGCCTGAGCCGTTGGCACCGATGATGGCCGTGAGGC
>NZ_JAOSHO010000256.1 GCF_025917275.1 Pseudomonas agronomica
GGTGGGTAGAGTCAAGCACGCCCTTGGAAGTGCCATTTATCGAGCAATATCAAAACTTTTTGATATTGACCTTGCGATGCGCCAGACCCGTCACTAGACTGCCGACCTATGAATTTACGCGTGCCTTCCATTCGCCATGATGACAGCGATGAGCTGGCGGCCCTTTGCAAGGCCGGCGGCGATCCGTTGCGGCTGAATGTATTGCGCGCCTTGGCCAACGACTCGTTCGGCGTACTGGAACTGGCGCAGATCTTCGGCATCGGCCAATCCGGCATGAGTCATCACCTCAAGGTCCTGGCCCAGGCCGACCTGGTGGCGACACGTCGCGAAGGCAATGCGATTTTCTATCGGCGCGCCCTGCCCCACACCGAGCTGCTGGGTGGCAAGCTGCACGCCGCGTTGCTCGAAGAAGTGGACGAGCTGGACCTGCCGATGGATGTGCAGGAGCGCATTGCCCAGGTCCACGGGCAACGCGCCGCCGCCAGCCAGGATTTTTTCGCACGGGTGGCGGAGAAATTTCGCGCCCAGCAGGATCTGATCGCCGGGCTGCCGCAATACCGTGACAGTGTGGTGGCGCTGCTCGATAAACTGAGTTTCGGACCGACTGCCACGGCGATAGAAGTCGGTCCCGGCGACGGCGCTTTCCTACCGGAACTGGCGCGGCGCTTCAATCAGGTGACCGCGCTGGACAACAGCCCGGCGATGCTTGAACTGGCCCGCCAGGTGTGCGAGCGCGAATCCCTGGCTAATGTCAGCCTGCAACTGGCCGATGCCCTGAACGGCCTCAGCCTGCGGGCCGATTGCGTTGTATTGAACATGGTGCTTCATCATTTTGCCGCACCGGCTGATGCGCTCAAGCACATGGCCAACCTGCTGCAACCGAGCGGTAGCCTGTTGGTGACAGAGTTATGCAGCCACAACCAGAGTTGGGCCAAGGAGGCCTGCGGAGATCTCTGGCTGGGGTTTGAACAGGACGATCTGGCCCGTTGGGCCACCGCTGCGGGCCTCGTGCCCGGGGAAAGCCTCTATGTAGGCTTACGTAATGGTTTCCAGATTCAGGTCCGCCATTTTCAGCGGCCGGCTGGCGACACTCACCATCGGTAACTTGTAGGAAAACATCGAGATGAGCGAATACTCCCTTTTCACCTCCGAGTCCGTGTCTGAAGGGCATCCGGACAAAATCGCCGACCAGATTTCTGATGCGGTGCTGGACGCCATCATTGCTGAAGACAAGTTCGCCCGCGTGGCGTGCGAGACTCTGGTGAAAACGGGCGTGGCGATCATCGCTGGCGAAGTCACCACCTCGGCCTGGGTCGACCTGGAACAGATCGTTCGCGACGTGATCCTCGGCATCGGCTACAACAGCTCCGACGTCGGCTTCGACGGCGCGACCTGCGGCGTGATGAACATCATCGGCAAGCAGTCCCCGGACATCAACCAGGGCGTTGACCGCGCCAAGCCGGAAGATCAGGGCGCTGGCGACCAAGGCCTGATGTTCGGCTACGCCAGCAACGAAACCGATGTATTGATGCCGGCACCGATCACCTTCTCGCACCAGTTGGTCCAGCGCCAGGCCGAGGCCCGCAAATCCGGCCTGCTGCCTTGGCTGCGCCCGGACGCCAAGTCGCAAGTGACTTGCCGTTACGAAGGCGGCAAGGTCGTCGGTATCGACGCGGTCGTGCTGTCGACCCAGCACAACCCGGAAGTGTCCTACAAAGATTTGCGCGAAGGCGTGATGGAGCTGATCGTCAAGCACGTGCTGCCTGCCGAACTGCTGTCCAAGGACACCCAGTTCCACATCAACCCGACTGGCCAGTTCATCATCGGCGGCCCAGTGGGCGACTGCGGCCTGACCGGTCGCAAGATCATCGTCGACAGCTACGGCGGCATGGCCCGTCACGGCGGCGGCGCGTTCTCCGGCAAGGATCCGTCCAAGGTTGACCGTTCGGCGGCGTACGCCGGTCGTTATGTCGCCAAGAACATCGTTGCCGCCGGCCTGGCCGAGCGTTGCGAGATCCAGGTTTCCTACGCCATCGGCGTCGCCCAGCCTACGTCGATTTCGCTGAACACCTTCGGTACCGGCAAGATTGGCGACGACAAGATCATCCAGCTGGTGCGTGAAGTGTTCGACCTGCGTCCATACGCGATCACCACCATGCTCGACCTGCTGCACCCGATGTACCAGGACACCGCAGCCTACGGCCACTTCGGTCGCACGCCGCAGACCAAGACCGTGGGCGACGACACCTTTACCACGTTCACCTGGGAAAAAACCGACCGCGCCGACGCTCTGCGCGCCGCTGCTGGCCTGTAATACCCCGCCGCATTGAAAAAGCCCCTGGCGACTTAGTCGCCAGGGGCTTTTTTGCTTGTGTGAAGGGCATGCTTCAGGCCCGACGCGCCACCAGCAAGAACGAAGCAGCGCTCGCCAACAACCCCGCACACATCCGGTTGAACAAGCGCTTGCCGCTCGGCCGGGCAAACAGTCGCCGCGCATAAATGCCCATGTAGCAATACAAGCCGATCGCCACGCATTCCAACGCCAGGAATAGCCCGCCCAATACGGCGAACTGCTGAGCGACAGTGCCAGTACGGTCAACGAATTGGGGCAGGAAAGCGGTAAACAACAGAATCGCCTTGGGATTGCCGATCGCCACCAGGAATTCCTGGCGCGCCAGGCTGGCCATGCTCATGGAAACGACCGCCGCCTCGCCGCTGGCTTCAGGCTGCGCGCGCCACAACTGCACCGCGAGGTAGAAAAGATAGCCGGCGCCCACGAGCTTGATGCCCAGGAATAACAGTTCCGAGGTGTGCAGCACCGCCGTCAGCCCCACCGCCGCCAGGGCAATCATGATGGCAAACGCCACCAAACGACCGATGCCGCCGCTGCACGCCTGGACAAAACCATAACGCGAGGCGTTGCTGATCGACAGCAGGTTGTTAGGACCCGGCGCCATGTTCAGCGCGAAGCAGGCCGGGATGAAGACAGCGAGGGTCGTCAGGTCCATCGGTTGCACTCCTGGCAGGGAGGATCGAGCGCCCATTCTGCACCGCTCATCGATGGGTTCAAGGGACAGTTGCGCAGCCAGATCGGCCGGGACTGTACCGGCGGCGCTTCGCCTTCAGCTTCGCAAAACCCGGTAACGCTATGGGTCTCGCAACTTTTCGCCCGGTGGCTAGCCTTCAGGGACTCAACCCAGCAAGGATGCTTCGATGCCACCGTTCTTGTATGCAATCGCCTGTCTTTTATTCATCGCCATACCCGCAATGGCCAAGCCTTGTCCCGACTGGCCCACGGAGCGTGCCCACGCCGAGGTCGCTGCGCTGCAACAGCAAATCGACACGTGGGACGACAGCTATCACCGCCTCGGCCAATCCCGGGTGGCCGACGAACTCTACGATCAGTCCCGCACGCAGTTGAGCCAGTGGCGCAGTTGCTTCAGTCTTCCGGCAATCGATAGTCCCCTGCGCTCAGCGGGCGGAACGGTGCGGCACCCGGTCGTCCATACCGGCCTGGAGAAACTCAAGGATGCCGATGCCGTCGGTGCCTGGCTGCACGGTCGCGAAGACGTCTGGGCCCAACCGAAAGTCGATGGCGTGGCGGTGACGCTGGTGTATCGAAAGGGCCAACTGTATCAGGCGATCAGTCGCGGTGACGGCGTCCTGGGGCACGACTGGACCGTCAACGCGCAGAAGATCCGCGCCATCCCCCAGCAATTGCGCCAGCCCGTGGACCTGGTCGTTCAGGGCGAGTTGTACTGGCGCCAGGAGGCCCATGTCCAAGCCGACCGTGGTAGCGTAAACGCCCGCGGGACCATGGCGGGCCTGATGGCCCGCAACAACCTGACGACGCAGGAAGCCATTGATACAGGCCTGTTTATCTGGGAATGGCCTGGAGGGCCGGACACCCTGACCGAGCGGATGGCCGCGCTGGATGAGCTGGGCTTCGCCGGCACCCTCGACTACAACCAGCCTGTCCGGGACCTCGCCGATGCCGAACGGTGGCGCGACCACTGGTATCGCACCCCGCTGCCATTCGCCAGCGACGGGATCGTCCTGCGCCAGAGTCGCCGCCCTCCCGCCGACCGCTGGCAGGCCCGGACGCCGTTCTGGAGCGTGGCCTGGAAATACCCGTACGTCCAAGCCATGGCCGAAGTCCGCAAGGTGAGCTTCAAGGTAGGTCGCACGGGACGCATCACCCCCGTGCTGGAACTTGAACGGATCCGACTCGACGACCGATGGATTCGCCGGGTGAGCGTCAGCTCCCTCAAGCGCTGGGAAGCGATGGACATCCGCCCCGGCGATCGGGTCGCCATCAGCCTGGCCGGGTTAACCATTCCGCGCCTCGATGAAGTCGTGCTTCGCAGTCTCGAACGCCAGGAAGTCAACGCACCGGCCGCAGCCGACTATCACTTCCTGAGTTGCTGGCAACCGACACCTGGCTGCGAAAGCCAGTTTCTCGCACGCCTGGACTGGCTCAGCGGCAAGAATGGCCTTGCCCTGCCCCATGTCGGCCCCGGCACCTGGGAGAAGCTCCTCGCCGCCGGTCGACTCGACGGATTGCTGGATTGGTTGACCCTCGATGCCGCCGAGCTTGCTACCATGGCCGGCTTCGGCGAGCGCAACAGCGCCCGCCTGCTTGCCAGTCTCGACAGCGCCCGGCAGCGGCCCTTTCGTCAATGGCTCAAGGCCCTTGGCCTGCCGCCCACTGCAAATGCGCGGCTGGACGGACCGTGGCAGGCGCTGGCCGAACGCAGCACTGAACAATGGCAAGCCGAAGCCGGCATCGGGCCGGGACGCGCCGCGCAACTGAGCGCTTTTTTTCGCGACCCGCAGGTGCTGGCCTTGAGTGAGATATTACGCACCGCCGGGGTCGATGGTTTTTAATCCGCCCCCCACGGTTGAACCCAAGGGGCGACTACGCGTTCCAACTGCGCATCTGTACCGACCGCCCGCGAGTTTTTATGGAGTTGTTATGAATTTCCTGCCTCCTGTTGCCCTGCTGGTGCTATGCAGCGCCATGGCCACCTTTTCATCGGCGGACGAGCAAACCCCGGAGCTCACCGGTTGCGCAGCCAAACGCCAAGGCATCATCAATCAGATCGAACTGGCCAAGTCCCGGGGCAACCAGGACCAGCAGGCGGGCCTCGAAACGGCGCTGGACGAAGTCACGACCCATTGCACGGATGCCTCCCTGCGCAAGGAGCGCGAGAACAAGGTGCTCGAAGCCAAGCATGAAGTCAGTCGCCGCCAGGCCGACCTGGACAAGGCCATGAAAAAAGGCGACGCGGAAAGGATCAACAAGCGCAAGGACAAACTGGCAGCGTCCCGCAAGGAATTGCAGGAAGCGGTGGATGAGCTGGATAAGTAGGTTCTAGCTGCAAGTTTCCAGCGGCAAGCTGCAAGTTCAAAGCGCCACACCTGCAGTTTTCAGCTTGAAGCTTGCAACTGCTTCACAATCAATGATCCCGAAACTCTTTATGACAGGCACTGCACGCATCTTCGACCTTCTGCACCGCTGGCCCCAGGTTGCTGGCTCGGTAGGGCTGGACCTTGCTGGCAATCACCAATTCACCCGTGGCGGCTTCAAGGCTGCGGGCCAGCTCCTGGAAACGCGCCTGTTTTTTCCAGACCTCGTCCGTGGCGCTGGTATGGTCCTCTTCACGTACTGGCGGAAAATGCTTCCAAGGCTCATGGGACAGTTGATCCAGCTTTACCGCACCTTCGGCAAAACGTGCGCCATCGAACGGGACGCGGCCGCGCAGCATGCCGCCCAAGTCTTCGTTGGTCTTGAGCATCTGCTTGAAGATCGCCTTGCGCTGGCCCAGGGGAGAATTGGGATCGACACCGCCACAAGCGGACAGCAGCAGGCAGGCCAGTAGGGTCATGGAAAATCGTTTTACAAACATCTCGGCCTCGGGACAGGAAAACGGCGGTCAGTATCCTCGGGTCTTCGGCAAAGGCCAATGACCCTATCAATATCAGGGGTTGTCGGGCGCCTGAAAACGCTCGGAAACCACAAGGAAATCTTCATGAACAGCCGCATCAAGCCCTGGCACAAAGGCCTGGCATTGACCCTACCGCTGATTGCGCTACTGGTTGGCTGCAATCGCGGGGAAAAAGTCGAAGAGCCCCAGACGCACGCCGTCGCGACCTATGCCAGTGCACCTTGGGAGGCGCTGCCCGCGGTATCCGATAAAGACCTGCTGGCCGGCTTCGGCGCCTGGCGCAGCGCTTGCATCCGGCTCAAGGCGGACGCAACCTGGGGCCAGACCTGCGCGGCGGCGGCCAATGTGCCGCAGACCGCGCAGGCAGTGCGTAGCTTCCTGAAGCAGAACCTGGACGTCTATGGTCTGCGCTCGGGGGACAACAGCCCCAATGGCCTGATTACCGGCTATTACGAACCGGTCTATCCCGGCAGCCTCACCCAGACCGCGAAGGCGAATATTCCGGTCTATGGCGTGCCGGACGACATGATCATTGTGTCCCTGGACAGCATTTATCCGGAGCTCAAGGGCAAACGCCTGCGTGGCCGCCTCGAAGGCCGGGTGCTCAAGCCTTACGACGATGCCGCTACCATCGAAACCAACGGAGTCAAGGCGCCGGTTATCGCCTGGCTGACGGACCCGATGAACCTGCAGTTCCTGCAGATCCAGGGTTCGGGACGCATTCGGCTTGATGACGGCCGCCAGGTGCGCATCGGCTATGCCGACCAGAACGGCCACCCGTACCGCCCCATCGGCCGCTGGTTGGTCGAGCAGGGTGAGCTGAAGAAGGAAGACGTGACCATGGGTACCATCAGCGCCTGGGCCAAGGCCAACCCCCACCGCATTCCTGAATTGCTGGGCAGCAACCCCAGCTATGTGTTCTTCAACCGCAACCCCGACAGCAACGAAGGCCCGCGGGGCTCGTTGAACGTACCGCTCACCGCCGGCTACAGTGTGGCGGTGGACCGCAAGGTCATCCCGCTGGGCAGCCTATTGTGGCTGTCCACCACACGCCCCGACGGCAGCGCCTTGAACCGCCCCGTCGCGGCCCAGGATACGGGCGGGGCCATTGCCGGTGAAGTGCGGGCCGACTTGTTCTGGGGCACGGGCGAAACGGCCGGGCAACTGGCGGGGGACATGAAGCAACAGGGCCAGATCTGGATGCTTTGGCCCAAGGGCATGGCGCTGCCCCAGGTGCCGCAGGTGGCGAATGCGGTGACCGCAGCCCCCTAGGAATGTGTTGACTGTGCGAGCCATTTCGCGAGCAGGCTCGCTCCCAC
>NZ_JAOSHO010000257.1 GCF_025917275.1 Pseudomonas agronomica
TGCGGCTGCCCAGGCCAAGGAAGGACTGCCGGTGACGGCGGACAAGAACTGGGTGATCGTCAAGCCGGAAGACATCCAGTAGGCGCTGGCGGAGCCTGCGATCTTTTGATCTTTCGCTTGGAATTCAAGCGATACGGAAAAGATCGCAGCCTGCGGCAGCTCCTACAGGGACTCTTACAAGCCGTCCAGCATCGCCTTGTTGCGCACTGCGCCCTTGTCGGCGCTGGTGGCCAGCAAGGCGTAAGCCTTCAGGGCCGTGGTGACTTTACGCGGACGCACTTCCACCGGTTTCCAGCCTTTCTTGTCCTGCTCGATGCGGCGTTCGGCCAGTTCTTCGTCGCTGATCAGCAGGTTGATCGAGCGATTTGGAATGTCGATCAGGACCTTGTCGCCATCGCGCACCAGGCCGATGGCACCGCCAGCCGCCGCTTCTGGCGAGGCGTGGCCGATGGACAAGCCTGAAGTGCCGCCGGAGAAACGACCGTCGGTCAGCAGGGCGCAGGCTTTGCCCAGTCCCTTGGACTTCAGGTAGGAAGTTGGGTAGAGCATTTCCTGCATGCCCGGGCCGCCCTTCGGTCCTTCATAACGAATGATCACGATATCGCCGGCCTTCACTTCGTCGGCGAGGATGCCGCGCACGGCGCTGTCCTGGCTTTCGAAGATCTTGGCGTTGCCTTCGAACACATGGATCGACTCGTCGACGCCAGCGGTCTTCACCACGCAGCCATCCAGGGCGATATTTCCGTACAGCACGGCCAGGCCGCCTTCCTTGGAGTAAGCGTGCTCGACGCTGCGGATGCAGCCGTTTTCACGGTCGTCGTCAAGGGTTTCCCAGCGGGTCGACTGGCTGAACGCGGTTTGCGTCGGAATGCCGGCCGGGCCGGCCTTGAAGAAGTGGTGCACGGCTTCGTCGGTGGTCTGGGTGATGTCCCACTTGGCGATGGCCTCGGCCATGGTCTTGCTGTGCACGGTCGGCAGGTCGGTGTGCAACAGGCCGCCACGGGCCAGGGAACCGAGGATACTGAAGATCCCGCCGGCGCGGTGCACGTCTTCCATGTGGTACTTCTGGATGTTCGGCGCGACCTTGCACAATTGTGGTACGTGACGGGACAGACGGTCGATGTCACGCAGGTCGAAATCGATCTCGGCTTCCTGGGCAGCGGCCAGCAAGTGCAGGATCGTGTTGGTGGAACCGCCCATGGCGATGTCCAGGGTCATGGCGTTTTCGAACGCCTTGAAATTGGCGATGTTGCGTGGCAACACCGATTCATCGTTCTCGCCGTAGTAGCGCTTGCACAGCTCGACGATGGTCCGGCCAGCCTGCAGGAACAATTGTTCGCGATCGCTGTGGGTGGCGAGGGTCGAGCCGTTGCCCGGCAACGCCAGGCCCAGGGCTTCGGTCAGGCAGTTCATCGAGTTTGCGGTGAACATGCCGGAGCACGAACCGCAGGTCGGGCAGGCGCTGCGCTCGTACTCGGCGACCTTCTCGTCGGAGGCGCTGGAGTCGGCGGCGATCACCATGGCGTCCACCAGGTCGAGGCCATGGCTGGCGAGCTTGGTCTTGCCGGCTTCCATCGGGCCGCCGGAAACGAAGATCACCGGAATGTTCAGGCGCAGGGCGGCCATGAGCATGCCGGGGGTGATCTTGTCGCAGTTGGAAATGCACACGATGGCGTCGGCGCAGTGGGCGTTGACCATGTATTCGACGGAGTCGGCGATGATCTCGCGGCTCGGCAGCGAATAGAGCATGCCGTCGTGGCCCATGGCGATGCCGTCGTCCACGGCGATGGTATTGAATTCCTTGGCAACGCCGCCGACGCGCTCGATTTCACGGGCAACCAGTTGGCCGAGGTCCTTGAGGTGGACGTGGCCCGGTACGAACTGGGTGAAGGAGTTGGCAATGGCGATGATCGGCTTCTTGAAGTCGTCATCCTTCATCCCCGTGGCGCGCCACAAGGCACGGGCGCCGGCCATGTTGCGGCCATGGGTGGATGTTTTCGAGCGGTAATCAGGCATGGAGCACTCCGGGCGGCTAATCAAAGTATCAAAGGGGAAGTGAGCTTCTGTTGACCTCTGGAACACTCGGGATTGGCGGTGTGTCCGGAAGTGGCCGATGACTTTGCAGGATCGCTGCGCGCCTCGGCATGAGCTCATAAACCCGCCGGGGATGAATGGCGATGAATGCCACGATTCTACACCGCTGGCGCCAGGATGAAATGATGCAAAGCGCTGAACCGGCCCCAATGTCGCGCTTGGGATGACGACTGGCAGCGTTCAGCCAGGCAACAGCCCCCTGTGGCGGCGCTGCACCAGTTGATTGATCGTTATCCCCAGGAGGCTGAGTGTTATCAGGCACAGCGCCAAGGTGAGTTGCAGATCCAGTGAGGCGAGGCTGATCGCGGCGCTGGTCGAACCTCCGATGACGAAGATCAGCACGCTGCCGGCGGAAGCTGAGGTCCCTGCCTGCTCCGGGAATATATTCATCGCCCGGGTGTGGGCTGCCGCGCGGGCAATGGTCGTTCCGGCGGTGCAGACGACCATGGGCAGCAGTACGGAGGTAATCGACAGGTCAATGGTGCTGAACAATCCCAGCATCAACAAGCCCGCCGCGAGGATCAGGCACAGGCCCGTGATGATTTGCGTGTGCGAGTCGATGCGGTTGCTCAACACGGTCGCGAACGCGCCGCCGCCAATATAGGCCAGTCCATAACCCAGCAACGCCAAGGAAAAAGCCTGTGGTGAAAGTTGCAACTGATCAATGAAAACCAGCGGCGAAATGACGATAAAGGAAAAGTGGCAGGAAAACGCCAGCGCGGAAATCAGCCAGTACGCCATGAAGCTGAAGTCCGAGCAGACGTTGCGGTAAGACGCAATGAAACCCAGGCGTTTGGTCTGCCAGCCATGCCCGGCGCCTTGCAACAGGCAGCACGCGGCGACAAACGCACCCACTGCCAGGGCAATGAATGCCAGGAAGCTGCCCTGCCAGCCCATCCAGCCTTGCAGTCCTGTTCCGGCCAGGGGCGAAACCGAAATGAAAATGCCGCCGCAGGTGACCAGGAAAATGCGCAGCCGTTGCTGTTCCTGTCCGCTGAACAAGTCCTGGATCAAGGCCTGGGACAGCACAAAGCAACCGCATCCCAGTGCCTGGATGATTCGGAAAACCAGGAACAGCCAGAACTCGTTGGCCAATACGCAGCCTGCGGCACCGAAGCCCGAGATCACAATGCCGCTCAGTAACAGTCTTTTCCGGCCCATGGCGTCGGAGAGCGGGCCGACCAGTAGCTGCGAGAGCGCGATGCCCACCGCAAACAGGCTGACGGACAGGGCGATATCGGATAACGGATTGCCGAAGTGACTGGACAGCGCCGGAAACGAGGGCAGTACGACATCGATAGGGAATACGCCGAGCAAGGTCAGCATCAGCAATAGGCCAACAACGGCTGGCTTGCGGGGTTGCGCTACTGTCCGGGGATCAGTCATCGATGAAGCCCGCTTGGGTGAACAACTGTCGAGGGTGATCCTGGTTGAAGAACCCCGCCCTTTTCATGGCTGCGAATGTCGACACCGCCCCCGACCGGACCCCTGCGGCATGGGCGGCTGGCTGCACAATGCCAGCAACGATCTGCCGGGATGCCGGCTCGTCGAAGCCTACGCTGGCGAGGCTGCCCATCAGCCAGGGCATGTCCGGCTCAAAATAGCGGCCGATGATATCCAGGAGCATGCCTGCGGCCAGGTGGCGTTGTGCCGTGTCGAGGAGCGACCATAGGTAGTGGAACACCTCGCTGAAATAGCGGCTGTGGCGCGCCTCGTCTTCGAGGTGATCCCTGAGCATCCGGTAAATCGTCGACACCAGCGTTTCCCGGGCAACGGCGAGCAGCTCCCTGGCGATGATGGTTTCCGAGACGAACCCCAGCAGGAACCACGCGAGGGGGCGATCCGCCGGGGACGTTGCGTCGATTACGCCCAGCAACCGGCCGATTCGCCTGGCGCGCGGCCGATCCTCAATGCCATGGTAGGTGGCGGTCTGCTCTGCCAGCTCATTGGAGAAGAGCGCGTGATAGCCCTCATCGGTGTAGAGCTGCAGGGCTGCGGTTTTCATCTGCTTGGGGATAGGCACGGCAAACTCGCCGTGGATCAGGATTTCGACGGAACGGTTGACGACCCGGTGCTCGAGCAACGTCGTGTAGTCGAGGAAATAGACCAGGTGATTGGCCGCCAGGCGCTGGGTAACGGAGCGTCCCGCTCGTGCAACCAAGGGATGCTGGGTATAGGGAATGAAAGCCGGGGGAAACCAGTCTCGGCTCGCCAGTTGCTGCTCCAGATCGTCGGGCAGTCGGTAATGGTTTTTGCCGGTGCGAACGGTGGCCTTGTTGTCCCAGTCGCCCAGGGTGTAACGAGGCGTGCGCGCTAGAGGAGCGTCGGTCATGGCTGCCTGTCCTGGCGTTCGGCCAAGGCCATCAGTTCGCGGCAATGAACCTGCCCGTCGCCATGGCCACAGCCGACGAAGAACAGCGGCTGTTCGGGGGAGCCTTCAAGGTCGAGCAGGTGTTCTACCTGACGGTCGGACAAGGCCCCCGTCAGCCAGGTATCCAGGCCCAACGCAGTTGCAACCATCAGGAAACTCTGTGAAACATGGCCCGTCTCGACGAAAGCCATTCGATAGGCGCGCGAATGCTCGTATTTCCACCAGAGCCGGTCGAATCGCGAGGTGATGAATAGCCCGAATGGCAATGAATTGATGAAGTGTTGCCCGCACAACAAGTGACCTAATGGTTCGTCCGGCAGCGGTCGAATCAGGCTCAGTGCATGTTCGCCTGGGTGATAGGCATAGATACCGGCTTCCAGCCCGGTGACACTGCGCACGTAGAGATAGCCTTCACAAGCATTCATGCCGCCACCCGAAGGGCTGCTGCGTCGTGCGCGGAGCGCTTCGCAAGAGATGGATCGTTCTTTCAGGTAGCCCAGGGTCAGGTAAAGAAGGGTGCTGACCTGGTCGATGGAAACGGAACGTCCGTCGAATGAGCGGGAGGTACTCCGGCTGATGAGGGTCCGGGCCAGCGAAAGATCCTGCAACTCGACGAGTGACGGATGCCCAAGGGTAATCCGATCCATTGGGCACGGCCTTGCCGCGGCAGGTGCCGGAGACGCGAGGACTTCGTTGCAGTGTTGCAAGTAGAGCGCTGCCCACTCGTTGACGTCTTGAGGGGCGTCTTCGCACGGAATGTTTTTTGTTCCGATATGAAATATCTTCGACAACTCGTCCCATTTCCAATCAATGTGACGTTCAGGTCCTGTAATCAATATGTCGACGTTGGCGAACTTTATATCGATAGCGTTGGCATCATCGAACTGCGATGGGTCATTTATAAGTTGCGCCAGGCGTAAGGCGTGAGTGACATCAAGTTTATATTGAGTGTGTTGCTCATAGTTCCATATGACTTGGTGAGGCGGGCGCGCCAATATGAAGATGCAGGGGTTTATATGCATGGCCTGTTTCCGCTGGGACGAGATTGAGAAAAAGCGGCCGGGACGCTTGTGCTTCCCGGCCCTTTCATCTTATTTAGCGGAGGTTGGAATGATCAGGCCTGCCAGGTTGGCAATTTTCTTGGATTCCAGATTGATAGCTTGCATCGTGCGGCTCCTTGCTGAGTAAGTTTCATTTTGTAGTGTTGGCTGTCACTTCCGATGTGACGACTCAATAATAGTTTGTAATGAATGCTTGGCAAGCGCGTGTCGAGTAGGAAAGCTCTCGTAATAATGTGGGATGGTTCTTAGGACCTGCGCCATCGGTGGTTATTACTTCACGGTTGGGTAAATTTATTACACGCAAAAAACTCGCAGCCAAGGCTGCGAGTCGGATATCGATCGAAAAGTAAGTACGAGGCGGCGTTCAGTACCGCCCCGCAAGGGCTCAGCTGTTAGGCAACAACCGGCAGGTGATGCTCTTGATATAGCGCGTTTCGGCAATGGCCGGATGCACGGGGTGATCAGGGCCCTGGCCGCCACGCTCCAGCAATTGAATGTTACGGTCCAGGTGCCGGGCGCTGGTCAGCAGGATGTTCTGCAGATCGTCTTCGGGCAGGTGCATCGAGCACGAAGCGCTGACCAGGATGCCGTCCTTGGTGAGCAGGCGCATGGCTTGCTCGTTCAGGCGGCGGTAGGCGCCTTCGCCGTTCTTCATGTCTTTCTTGCGTTTGATGAACGCCGGCGGGTCGGCCACGATCACGTCGAAGCGTTCTTCGCTGGCTTTCAGTTCCTTGAGGGCCTCGAACACGTCGCCTTCGATGCAGGTCATTTTTTCGGCGAAGCCATTCAGTGCGGCGTTGCGCTCGACACCGTCGAGGGCGAAGGCCGAAGCATCGACGCAAAATACTTCACTGGCGCCGAACGCGGCGGCCTGCACGCCCCAGCCGCCGATGTAGCTGTACAGGTCCAGTACGCGTTTGCCTTTGACGTACGGCGCCAGGCGTGCGCGGTTCATACGGTGGTCGTAGAACCAGCCGGTTTTCTGGCCTTGGATGACTGGCGCTTCGAATTTTACGCCGTTCTCTTCCAGGGCAACCCACTCCGGCACCAGGCCGAACACGGTCTCGACGTAGCGTTCCAGGCCTTCGGCGTCACGGGCTGCGGAGTCGTTCTTGAACAGGATGCCGCTGGGCTTGAGCACTTGGGTCAGCGCGGCGATCACGTCGTCTTTATGGGCTTCCATGGTGGCGGAGGCGATCTGCACCACCAGGATATCGCCGAAGCGGTCGACCACCAGGCCCGGCAGAAGATCGGAGTCACCGTAGACCAGGCGATAGAAAGGCTTGTCGAACAGCCGCTCGCGCAACGACAACGCCACATTGAGGCGATGCACCAGCAGGGACTTGTCCAGTGGCAGCTTCGCATCGCGGGACAGCAGGCGCGCGCAGATCAGGTTGTTGGGGCTCATCGCGACGATGCCCAGCGGCTTGCCACCCGCGGCCTCGAGGATTGCCTGGTCGCCGGCCTTGAAGCCGTGCAGCGGGGTGGCGGCTACATCGATTTCGTTACTGTAGACCCACAAGTGGCCGGCGCGCAGGCGACGGTCGGCATTGGCTTTGAGGCGCAGGCTAGGCAGGGACATGACGTCGCTCCGGAAAAAAGAGCGGGAGTATACCGTGTTGCAACCGTTACGGGGCTTGCCGTGGACATGCGGCGAGGGAGCATACGCTCGCTTGGCCGCAGACACTGTATAGGCGCTGCGACCTGCATAGGAGCTGCGTAGG
>NZ_JAOSHO010000258.1 GCF_025917275.1 Pseudomonas agronomica
TCGCGAGCAAGCTCGCTCCCACAGGAATGTCGATTTTTCGAAATAACGATCATGAAAAAGCCCCGCACTTCTTTCGAAGGCGGGGCTTTTTCATGGCTTTCGGCGGTTCAAACAGCACCAAGCCGTTCGACCATATCCGGAAACTTCTCGACCAGTTTGATCAACAAAGCTGCCTGGGCGTTAGGCTTGGATTTTTCCTGCTCCCAGTTTCTAAGGGTGCCCGGACTGGTCCTGATGCTCTTGGCGAAAACGGCTTGGGACATATGGAGCCTGTCGCGCAGGGCCACGATTTCCTGGGCCGACACCTCGGGAACCGGTTTGTCTTCGATCGAAATCTGGCGAAGGGTAATCTTGCCCTCGCGGTGAGCGGCCATCTCCTCGACGCCTTGCATCATCTCGGCAAACAGATCGCGCTTTTTCATAAGGTACCTCGTACTTTCAACTCAGCTTCTATGGCGCGCTTGAGCGTCTTCTCTTGCTCGGAGGTCAGGTTTTCCAGTTCGTCCTTGTCATAAATCGCAAACATCCAGAACTGACGATCATGCCTCAACCAATAATAAATGACCCGCAGTCCACCTCGTTTCCCTTTGCCGCGACGTTCATCGAACCAACGCAGCTTACGGAAGCCACCGGTACGTGGCATGACGTCACCGGCCTCTGGATGCTGCAGCATGTAGAACTGAAGCAGGCGATATTCATCATCGGTCAGGTAATGATCAACCGTGGCAGTGAACGTAGTCGTTTCAAAAAATAAGGTTCGCATGGCAGAAACTATAGGCAAATCGCCTATAGATCAACA
Organism: Pseudomonas agronomica; assembly: GCF_025917275.1. Lineage (GTDB taxonomy): Bacteria > Pseudomonadota > Gammaproteobacteria > Pseudomonadales > Pseudomonadaceae > Aquipseudomonas > Aquipseudomonas agronomica. Next base: position 800 of record NZ_JAOSHO010000258.1, read on the forward strand.
AGCCAGAATCTATTGCGACGAATGACAGCGGCTCGCCATGACCCATTTCGAAAAAAAGCCCCGCACATCTCTCGAAGGCGGGGCTTTTTTGCAGCGTCTGAAGCTTAAGGCGCGTAAGTCAGCAGCAACTCACTCGGGACCTTGAAGTCCAGGGACATCATGACGCTCAGGGCGGTGATGGTGAAGATCGAGAACACGAACAGCTTGCGTGCCCAGACCCTGTCATCCACCGCCTTGTAGCCGGTCCAGGCCATGTACAGCCAGTACATGCCCATGGCGGCGGCGACGGCGAGGTAGCTCATGCCGGCGTAGCCGCTGAAGGTCAGCATCAAGGTCGCCACCAGGAACGCCAGGATGTACAGCAGGATATGTTTCTTGGCCACCTGGATGCCGCGCTTGACCGGCAAGACCGGAATCGAGGCTGCCAGGTAGTCGTTGAAGCGGAAGATCGCGATGGCATAGGAATGCGGCATCTGCCACAGGCTGAACATCACCAGCAGCGTCAGCGCGGCCATGTCGAAGCTGTTGCTGACCGCGACATAACCGATCACCGGCGGCATCGCTCCCGACAAACTGCCCACCAGCGTGCCGTGGACCGACTTGCGCTTGAGGTACAGGCTGTAGAGGCCGACATAGATGACAAAACCGATCACCGCGAACAACGCCGCCAGCGGATTGGCGACCCAGTACAGCAACGCCACGCCCGCCACGCCCAGCACCGTGGCGAATACCAGGGCCAGCTTCAGCGAAACCAGGCCCTGGACCAGCGCCCTGTTCCTGGTGCGTTCCATCTTGATGTCGATGTCGCGGTCGATGCAGTTGTTGAACACGCAACCGGACGCCACCACCAGGGAAGTGCCGATCATCGCCGCCAGGAAGATGGCCAGATCGACATGCCCTTTCGAGGCCAGGAAGAACCCGCCCGCCACAGAAAGCACGTTACCGAAAATGATCCCCGGCTTGGTGATTTGGATAAAGTGCTTCAGTGACATCCGGACTTTCCTCAGTGCGCCATCATGTTGGTGTGGATGCTGAACATGATCCACAACGACAGGCCGACCAGCAGAACGATCACCAACGCAGCGAAGACAAACGCAATCACGTTGTTACGCTGGGCGGCCGAGCGGTCCAGGTGCAGGAAGTACACCAGGTGGACCAATACTTGGACCACGGCGAAGATCAGAACGATCCAAAGCGTCAGGCTCTTGGGCAGCGATGGGTACATCACCAGGCCGAACGGAATGACGGTCAGGATCACCGACAGGATGAAGCCGATGGCGTAGGACTTGACGCTGCCGTGGCTGGCGTCGTGGCCATCATGGGAATGAGCGTTAGCCATTTACAGAGTCCCCATCAGATAAACAACGGTGAATACGCAGATCCACACCACATCCAGGAAGTGCCAGAACAGGCTCAGGCAGCTCAGGCGCGTCTTGTTGGTGGCGGTCAGGCCCTTTTTCTGGACCTGGTACATCATGATCGCCATCCAGATCAGGCCGCTGGTCACGTGCAGACCGTGGGTGCCGACCAGGGTGAAGAACCCGGACAGGAAACCGCTGCGGTTAGGACCGAAGCCTTCGGAGATCAACATGTGGAACTCGTTGATTTCCATGCCGATGAAGCCGGCACCGAACAGGAAGGTCATGGCCAGCCAGCCCAGCACCTGGTTCTTCTTGCCCTTGAACAGCGCGAGCATGGCGAAGCCGTAGGTGATCGAGCTGAACAACAGCAGCGCGGTTTCACCCAGCACATACGGCAGTTCGAAGATGTCGTGGCCCGACGGGCCACCGGCGACGTTGTTGACCAGCACCGCGTAGGCCGCGAAGATCGACGCGAACAGAATGCAGTCGGTCATCAGGTAGAGCCAGAAACCGAATACGGTCATCTCGCCCGAGTCGTGGTGATGGTCATCATGCCCATGGTCATGACCATGGGCGTGTCCAACATTGGTCACTAAGTTCGACATGGTTTAAGCCTGTTCCAACGAGGTTTCAACACGGGTGGCGGTGGCAGGGACTTTCCCGGCCGCGACCAGGCGCTTGTGCTGCTCGGCTTCGATGCGTTCGATGACATCCACCGGCACCATGTAGCCCTGATCGTCACGGGCGGCATGGATGGCGAAATACACCACGGTGCCGACCAGGCTGGCGATGGCCAGCCACCAGATGTGCCAGATCATCGCGAAACCGAACACGGTCAACAGTCCGCCCATGACCACACCGGTGGCGGTGTTATTGGGCATGTGGATCGGCGAATACTTGGCCGGAGTCTGGTACGCGGTACCGTTTTCCTTGGCTTCGGTGAACGGGTCGATCACGTCTGCTTTCGGCAGCACGGCGAAGTTGTAGAACGGTGGTGGCGAAGAAGTCGACCACTCCAGGGTATGGGCATTCCACGGGTCACCGTGTTCGCACATGTTTTCCGGCTTCTTGCGGTCACGCACGCTGACGTAAAGCTGGATCAGCTGGCAGGCGATACCGACAGCGATCATCACCGCACCGAACATGGCGACGTACAGGTACGGCACCCACTCAGGGTTGGTGGTGGTGTTCAGGCGACGGGTCATGCCCATGAAGCCCAGTACATAGAGCGGCATGAACGCGACGAAGAAACCGGTGATCCAGAACCAGAACGCTGCCTTGCCCCAGCCTTCGTGCAGCTTGAAGCCGAACGCTTTCGGGAAGTAGAAGGCGAAGCCGGCGATGTAGCCGAACACCGCGCCGCCAATGATCACGTTGTGGAAGTGCGCAATCACGAACAGGCTGTTGTGCAGCACGAAGTCCGCACCCGGGATGGCCAGCAGTACGCCGGTCATGCCGCCGATGGCGAAGGTCACCATGAAGCCCAGGGTCCACATTACGTGGCTGGTGAAGCGCAGGCGCCCCTGGTAGATGGTGAACAGCCAGTTGAACAGTTTCACCCCGGTCGGGATCGAAATCAGCATCGTCGCCAGGCCGAAGAAGGCGTTGACGCTGGCCCCCGAGCCCATGGTGAAGAAGTGGTGCAGCCAAACCATGAAGCCCAGTACCGAGATCGCGCCGGAAGCGTAGATCATCGAGTGGTGGCCAAACAGCTTCTTGCCGGAGAACGTCGAGATGACTTCGGAGAAAATACCGAACGCCGGCAGGATCAGGATGTACACCTCAGGGTGACCCCAAGCCCAGAACAGGTTGACGTACATCATTGGATTTCCACCCAGTTCATTGGTGAAAATGTGGAAATCCATGTAACGGTCAAGCGTCAGCAGAGCCAGTGTCGCGGTCAGGATCGGGAACGAAGCGACGATCAGGACGTTGGCCCAGGTGCAGGTCCAGGTGAAGATCGGCATGTCCATCATTTTCATGCCCGGGGTACGCATCTTCAGCACGGTGGCGAGGAAGTTGACCCCCGTCAGCGTTGTCCCCAACCCGGATAGCTGTAGCGCCCAGATGTAGTAGTCCACACCCACGCCCGGACTGTATTGCAGCCCCGACAATGGCGGATAGGCAACCCAACCGGTCTTGGCGAATTCGCCGACACCCAGGGAAACGTTGATCAGCACGACGCCGGACACCAGCAGCCAGAAGCTCAGGGAGTTCAGGAACGGGAAGGCAACGTCACGGGCACCGATCTGCAGCGGCACTGCCAGGTTCATCAGGCCGGTGAAGAAAGGCATCGCCATGAAGATGATCATGATCACACCGTGGGCGGTGAAGATCTGGTCATAGTGTTCAGGCGGCAGGTAGCCGGGCGAACCCTCGGTGGCCATGGCCAACTGGGTACGCATCATGATGGCGTCGGCAAAACCGCGCAGCAGCATGACCATGGCGACGACGATGTACATCACGCCGATCTTCTTGTGGTCGACCGAGGTCAGCCACTCAGTCCACAGATAGGTCCACTTCTTGAAATAAGTGATACCTGCGAACAATGCCAGACCACCGAACGCGATGATGGCGAGGGTCACCATGACAATCGGCTCGTGGAACGGGATCGCTTCCCAACTTAATTTACCAAACATCGTTTACTCCTCTGCCCCGGCAGCTGAATGCGAGCTCATGTCCATCCCTTCCATGTTGTGAGCCACTTCCTTCTCGCCCTTCTCGTGATGCATCGGCTTGCCCGGATTCATCCCTTCATACTTGTCGATGATGGTCTGGAACAGGTTCGGCGTTACCGACGAGTAGAGTTCGACTGGGTTGTTCTGGCTCGGCTTGGAAAGGGCTTCGTATTCAGCTTTTTCAAGCTGTTTAGGTGCCTTCTTGACTTCGTTTACCCAGGCGTCGAATTCTTCCTGGGTGGTGGCGGTCGCCTTGAACTTCATGCCGGTAAAGCCCGCGCCGCTGTAGTTGGCGGAGATACCTTCGAGTTCGGTGTTCTGGTTGGCGATCAGGTGCAGCTTGGTCTGCATGCCGGCCATCGCGTAGATCTGGCCGCCCAGGCCCGGGATGAAGAACGAGTTCATCACGGTGTCAGAGGTGACCTTGAAGTTGATCGGCGTGTGGGCCGGGAACACGATCTTGTTGACCGTGGCGATGCCTTGTTCCGGATAGATGAACAGCCACTTCCAGTCCATCGACACCACTTCGATGGTGATCGGCTTGACGTCGGAATCCAGCGGACGATACGGGTCCAGGGCGTGGGTCGACTTGTAGGTGACGTAACCCAGGGCAATGATGATCAGCACCGGAATGGTCCATACCGCCACTTCGATCTTGGTCGAGTGGGACCACTTCGGCGTGTATACAGCCTGGGTGTTGGACGCGCGGTATTTCCAGGCGAACAGGAACGTCATGACGATAACCGGCACGACGACCAGCAACATCAGCAGCGTGGCGGTGATGATCAGGTTTCGTTCATCCAGGCCGACCTGGCCCTTGGGATCGAGCAGGGTCATGTTGCAGCCTCCCAGCAACAACGTGCCGAGCAGCGGCAACAAGCCTAGTAATCGGGGGTACCTGTTTTTACTCATCTCACGACCTCTAAAGCAGCTTGCGCAATGCAGTTGGGTTTTGATCGCCAACACTTCACCCTGCCAAGGGTTGGCATTTTCTTGGATTGAATAAGGGCTGCCCGTCGAACGTCAGCGGCTGTTCGACACATCCTGGGCCAGCAGTGAGTTCTTATTCGTTGGTCAAAGGCCTAGTTCAAGCCCAATTCCATTTGGTGCGGATAGTTGGAGGCACCGACACCTGGGGTCGCATGGGGCGCTGGCGCCCGTCGACCACTCTCGTGCTCAAGCCTGAGCCGGGTCGGAAATTCGGTGCGGGCGATTGTAGTGAGCTGAAGCGCCGGAGACCATGTCTCATCCCGAAATAATTTTTATCCAAACCGGCAACAATCTCTTGCCGATATCGCAATGGGCCAGCATCTTATCGAAATTAATTCTCAACAAGAACCCCAAAAAACGTAAGGCTACTACACCCGATTTAGACAGCTCCAGGTCGTATGACTGAGCCTTGATAGCTTTCGGGCGCCCGTTTTTCGGGGGCTTGGCGCAGAAGCGCTTCGCTGTTAAAAATGCCTGCACGAGATAACATCCGCGTCCTCTCCAAAGTGCCAGCAGGCTGTTTTTTTATTACAGATCGAGGCGTCAATTCGCGTCTTGAAAGGGGCCCGGACGCAACATGTGTGACAACGTGTCGCACATTGCCGCAGGCTATTCTTGCCTCGGATCAAGGCTGATCCTTACCGAGCCTGAAACGAAAAACGCCCCGGTTCCTGATAAGGAAACCGGGGCGTCGTCCTACGCTGCCTCAGCGAATGGCTTTGCGGTTGCGCGACACCAGCAATGGCACCAGCACGACGGTCAGCACGAACGCCACCAGCGCCCATTGCGCCAGCGACAATCCGAGGATTGGCGGATACGGGGTGGAGCAGAAACCATCGACCTGGAAGCCCAGCGGGAAGATCTTCGCCAGCGGCAGGTCGTCCACAATCGGTTGCAGCACATCGATACCGCAGCTGACCGCCGGGAAGAACTGGGTGTATACGTGATGCCCTGCCACTCCCGCGCCGGCCAAGGCGCAAAGCACAACCAGGCCTTCAAAAATCGTCAGGCTGCGGCGGCTGCGCATCGCCGCGCCGATGAAGGCGAAGATCGCGATCAACAACAACGCATAGCGCTGCAAAATGCACAGCGGGCAGGGAGCCTCACCAAGGACCACCTGCATATAGAGCGCGCCGCCGATCAGCGCCAGGCAGATCAGTCCCAGCAGCACCAGATAGCGCCGCTCGCGGCCCAGCCGCATCGTTTCCTCGTTCATTGCGTTTTCCTTAAGTGCATGGATCGACGCGCAGCCGTGCGGCACGTGGCGCGTTATCGGATGGCCGAAGTCTACACGCAGAAGATGAACGAGCGGCAGTCGGCAGTATCGAGGGAATAAACAGGAAGGGGGTTAAGCGCGGATTAATTTCAGAACCGCGTCGGCAGAACCAACGCTATCGCGAGCAAGCTCGCTCCCACA
>NZ_JAOSHO010000259.1 GCF_025917275.1 Pseudomonas agronomica
TCGGCGCGCCCGAGCCTGGCGCTGGTGGATGAACTGGCCCACAGCAACGCGCCCGGCAGTCGCCACGCCAAGCGTTGGCAAGACATCCAGGAGCTGCTCGCCGCTGGCATCGACGTCTACACCACGGTCAACGTCCAGCACTTGGAAAGTCTCAATGATCAGGTGCGCGGCATTACCGGCGTGCAGGTGCGCGAGACGTTGCCGGATTGGGTGCTGCAGGAAGCCGATGAACTGCTGCTGATCGACCTGCCACCGCGCGAGCTGCTGGAGCGCTTGCGCGACGGCAAAGTCTATGTGCCGGAGCAGGCCAGGGCCGCGATCGACGCGTTTTTCTCCCAGACCAATCTGACTGCCCTGCGCGAACTGGCCATGCAGACCGCCGCCGCCCAGGTGGACAACGATCTGGCCCAGGGCTATCGACAACTGGGCCAGTCGGCGCCGGCGGTACAGGGGCGGCTGTTGGTGGGCGTGGACGGCGACGCGCAGGCCGAGCGACTGGTGCGTCACGCCAGTCGTGTCGCCCAGCGCCGGCATCTGCCCTGGAGCGTGGTGCATGTGGATAACGGCGCGGCACGGGACGAGGCGTCGCGTCAACGCCTGCAAAACGCCCAGCAATTGGCTGAAAGGCTCGGCGGGGAGGTGGTGTTGCTGCGGGCTGGCGAAGTCGCCAAGACCTTGATCCAACACGCCAGGCAACGTCGCGCGACATTGCTGCTGGTGGGCCAGTCCCGGCCACGCCTGCGTCGGAACCTGTTTGGCGGTGGCCTCGCGTCGCGGTTGTTGCGCAACGCCCGTGGATTGGAAATCAACGTGCTGGACAGCGATGCGCCGCCTCCGCCCGCCAGCCTGCGCCCAGTGACTGTGCAGACAGGGTTCGACTATGCGCTGGCACTGGTGGCGACGGTGGCGGCCAGCGCCTTGGCCTGGGGGATATCCGGGCTGCTGGCGTTGCCCAACATTTCCCTGGTGTTTCTGATGGCGGTGTTGCTGGTGGCGGTGCGCAGCAGCCTCGGCCCGGCGCTGGCCTGTGCGGCGCTGTCGTTCCTGGCCTATGACTTCTTGTTCATTCCGCCGAATTTTTCCCTGACGATTCAACGCGAAGAGGACGTGCTGACACTGGTGTTCTTCCTGTTGATGGCGGCCCTGACCGGCAATCTCGCGGCCCGTCAGCGTCGCCAGTTGCAGGCGCTGCGCGACACCCAGCAGGAAACCGGCGAGTTGCTCGACTTGTCACGCAAATTGACCGCCGCGACCGATCGCCAAGCCGTAATCAGCGCCGCCACGCTGCACCTCAACAGCGAGTACGACTTGCAACTGTGCCTGCTCAATCGGGACGGTCAGGCGGGCTGGAAAGTCGAGACCCCCGAGCCGTTGACGTTCAACGAGGCTGAACGCGCCGCCGCCGACTGGTCGTGGCAACACGATCAACCGGCCGGCGCCGGTACCGCGACGCTGCCGTCCGGGCGCTGGTGGTGGTGGCCGTTGTCGGCGGAAGGCGGGCCGCTGGGGTTGCTCGGCGTTTGCACGAAGGACGGCAAGCCGCTCAGCGACCAACGTCGACGATTATTGGCGGCCCTCAGCCAGCCGTTGGCCCAGGCCCTGGCCCGGGCACAACTGGCCCAGGACCTGGAGGCGGCGCGCCTGCACGGCGAAACCGAACAATTGCGCAGCGCCTTGCTCGCCTCTGTCTCCCATGATTTGCGCACGCCGCTGACCTCCATGCGCGGCAGCATCGACAGCCTGTTGGCGTTGGGCGAAGCGATTCCGGTCGAGGACCGTCGCGAACTGCTCGAAGGCACCCGCGATGAGGCCGAGCGGCTGGACCGCTATATCCAGAATCTGCTCGACATGACGCGCCTGGGTCATGGCGCCCTGAAGTTGGCGCGGGACTGGGTATCGCCGGCCGACATCGTCGGCAGTGCCCTGAACCGCTTGCGCGCGGTGCTGGCGCCGCTGGCGGTCAGCGTCGAGGTGCCGGCCGGCTTGCCGTTGTTGTATGTCCACGCCGCGCTGATCGAGCAGGCCCTGGTCAATGTGCTGGAGAATGCTGCGCGGTTTTCCCCGGCCCACGGCCGATTGTTGCTCAGTGCCGAAGCGACGACAGACGAAGTTTTGTTCGCCGTGGCGGATGAAGGGCCAGGCATCCCCGAGCAAGAGCGCGAGAAAATCTTCGACATGTTCTACACGGCTGCCCGCGGTGATCGCGGCGGGCAGGGCACCGGGCTCGGATTGGCGATCTGCCAGGGCATGGTCGGTGCCCATGGCGGGCGAATCAGTGTCGGCGAGGGCCTCGACGGGCGCGGCACCTGCATCACCTTGCACTTGCCCTTGCAGGCGCAACCGGGCATGGACGATGAAGCCTGACCGGCGCTGCGTTATGCTCTCGCGACTTGATTGTGATGAATGGAACCCATGAGCCAGAGCGCGACCCTTTTGGTCATCGACGACGAACCGCAGATTCGCAAGTTCTTGCGCATCAGCCTGGCCTCCCAAGGCTACAAGGTGCTCGAAGCCGAGACGGGCGCCGAGGGCCTGGCCCAGGCGGCGTTGAACAAGCCGGATCTGCTGGTGCTCGACCTGGGCTTGCCGGACATGGACGGCCAGCAAGTGTTGCGCGAGTTTCGCCAATGGTCGGCGGTGCCCGTGCTGGTCCTGTCGGTACGCGCCAGTGAAGCGCAGAAAGTCGAGGCGCTGGACAACGGCGCCAACGACTACGTGACCAAGCCATTCGGCATCCAGGAGTTCCTCGCCCGCGTGCGTGCGCTCCTGCGCCAGGCGCCAGCAGGCGAGGCACCGCCAGCGGCATTGACGTTGGGGCCGCTGACGGTGGACCTGGCTTATCGCCGAGTGCTGCTGGACGGCGCCGAAGTGGCCCTGACCCGCAAGGAATACGCGGTGCTGGCGCAGTTGGCGCGGCATCCGGGGCGGGTCATCACCCAGCAGCAACTGCTCAAGGACATCTGGGGCCCGACCCATATCGAAGACAGCCACTACCTGCGCATCGTCGTCGGTCACCTGCGCCAGAAACTGGCCGACGACCCGACCCGGCCTCGGTTTATCGTGACTGAAGCGGGGGTGGGGTATCGGTTGTTGGAGGGTGGGCTTTAGCCTCCTGATGTCTCGGCTGGCGCCATCGCGAGCAAGCTCGCTCCCACAATGAAATGCATTCTACTGTGGGAGCGAGCTTGCTCGCGATGGCGTCCGCCCAGACAACCAAAAATCCTTCAATTCTGCTCACGCTCATACCGATCCAGCGTATCCCGGGCAATCTCCCGACCCAGGGCGATCAGCTCCGGCGCCTTGTAGAACTCGAAGAATCGGCACACTCGCTTCGGCACGTTGATCAGCACATCCGGCGGATAACCGGCGATCTTGTACTGGGCCAGCGACGTCTGCATCACCTCGAAACTCTGGTTGATCAAGTCCAGCAAGGACGCCGGCCCGACGTTGTCGATGATGAACGAGCCGGTGGCGGATCTCGGTGCGCCTTCGGTTTCCGGCGCGGCGGCAGGCTGCTGCCCTTCGGGCTCGGCGGATTCGATCCACGGGTTGATATCGGCCGCTTCGGCCTTCAGCGCTTCCTGTTCCAACAGCAGCAACTGCTCGGCCTGTTTGCGGCGAAACGGCAGGCGTGAACCCAGGGAACTGACCAAGGTGTCGAAGCGACGCCGGAACGCGGCGGGGCGCTGGATTACTGGCAGGCTGTATTGTTTCTGGTTGGTGGCGTTGAGGTTGACCGCGATGATCAGGTCGCAATGGCTCGACACCACCGGCACGATCGGCAATGGGTTTAACAGGCCGCCGTCCACCAGCATGCGGTTGCCTTGCATGACCGGGGTGAAGAGGCTGGGAATGGCCGCCGAGGCCCGCATCGCCTGGTGCAGGCAACCTTCCTGGAACCAGATTTCCTGCTGGTTGGTCAGGTCGGTGGCGACCGCCGTATAGGGAATGCGCAGGTCTTCGATATTGAGTTCACCGACGATCTTGCGGATCTGCCCGAACACCTTCTCACCACGAATCGCCCCCAGGCGAAAACTGACGTCCACCAACCGCAACACGTCCAGGTAATCGAGGCTTTCGATCCAGTTGCGGTAATCCTCGAGTTTGCCGGCAGCATAGATTCCACCGACGACGGCGCCCATGGAACAACCCGCGATACAGGCAATGTCATAGCCGCGCCGTTCGATCTCCTCGATCACTCCGATATGGGCGTAGCCCCGGGCGCCGCCCGAGCCCAATACCAATGCGACACGTTTTGTCATGAGGTGGCCTCTCGTCGAACAGACGTCAACAATGCACTGATCGACGGCCCGGCTCAAATCGTTGTGGCGTAGACGTCGTTTTTTGACACGCCGCGACGGCATTTGCGTATTCTCGTCCACACTTGAATATACCGGTCGAGCCGAGGCACTTTTTATCGGCAAAGCCGTCATACCAGCACGACTGTTTACCTGACTTGAGGTGTTATCGATGAAAGCCCGGATCTGCCTGCCCCTGATGGCATCCCTGATGGTTCTGGCCCTGGCCGGTTGCGCCGGCAAGACCGCCTACCGCGACAGTTGCGGCAGCCAGCTCGACAGCGCCTGGCATGAGCTTGACCTGGCCAAGGCCGAAGGTTTTGCCGGTACCGTCAGCTACTCCAAGGCCCTGTCGCTGCTGACTGGCGCCAAGACCCAGCAGCAATTCGAAGCGTATGAAGGCTGCACCAAAAAAGCCGAGAAGGCCCGCTTCTACATCCGCGAATCCCGCGCAGGAAGATGATAAAGGCAGCTGCAAGCTTTAAGCTTCAAGCGGCAAGTGGGCGACGCGCCGCTCCACTTGCCGCTTGAAGCTTATCGCTTGAGGCTGCGTACGGAGTACGTCTCATGATCGATCGGCTGGTGGCCCGGATACTGGGCCTGGAAGTGCGCCTGTTGGCCTGCCAGGCCCGCTTGAATGCCCAAACCGACAGCGAAGCACTGCATGACCTGCGGACCACGGTCCGTCGGTTGCGCAGCCTGCTTCGTCCGTTGCGCGGACTGCCCGGCGTCGAGCAGTTGGAAACGGCCGCGTCGGCAGTCGGTACCCTGACCACGCCTTTGCGCGACCGTGAAGTACTGGCGGCCTATCTCGAGAAGCACGGCAAGACCGAGGCGGCGCAGCGGCGCCAGGTGCAAATGGCCGAGGCGTATCCCGCCGTCGCCGGCAGCCCCGAGCTGGCGCAGCTGTTGATGATTCTCGACGCGTTCCCACGCTTCATCCGTGCAGCCCAGCGCCAGGGCTTGCTCGACGGGCTGCGCAAACGCATCGAAAAACGCCTCGATAAACAGTGGAAAAAACTCGGCGAGGCCTTGCGTGATCCGGCCCATGACCGTCATCGCCTGCGCCTGTTGATCAAGCGCGTGCGCTACGCCATCGAAGCCTATCCTGAACTCGATCGCTTGCCGGAAGCGGCCATGCCACGGCTCAAATCCGCCCAGGGCGCATTAGGTGATTGGCACGATTGCTGGCAGTGGCTGGCGCGGGCCGAGCAGGAAGCCGACCTGCAAGCCTGTGTGCCGGTCTGGCAAATCACCATGGAGAAGGCCGAGGCCAAGTCCGATCGGGTGCTGGATAAATTGATTGCCAGTTGCTTCGATAAATCCTGACGTCACTCTTTCCCCTGTGGGAGCGGGCTTGCTCGCGAAGGCGGTGGGTCATGTTGAGTATCTTTGAGTGATAGTCCGCTTTCGCGAGCAAGCTCGCTCCCACAGGGGATAGGCGTTGAATTCCGGGCCCGCGGCTTTTCTGTCAGTCTCTTTGGCCGGAATGAGCGCTGTACTGCCCGTCCGGGCTGGTTAAGATCCCTTCATCTTTTTTCCCTGCTTTCGAGGTCAAGATGCGCTTTTCCGATTTGATCGATGCCGTGCGCACCCAGCCAGACGCCGTGGTGATCCCGCCTGAATGGGGCCAGGGGCGTGCCAGTTTTGGTGGCTTGGTCGCGGCGCTGCAATACGAGGCGATGCGCGCCTGTGTTCCGGCGGATCGCCCGGTGCGCTCGCTGGCGATTACGTTTGTCGGCCCGGTCGAACCCGACGTGCCCGTCAGTTTTCAAGTCGATGTGTTGCGCGAAGGCAAGGCCGTCAGCCAAGTGCTGGGGCGTGCCGTGCAGAACGGCCAGGTCGTGACGGTGGTGCAAGGCAGCTTTGGGGCGTCGCGATCTTCCGTCGTGGCGGTGCAGGCCGACCCCGCGCCTGAATTCAAGGATGTCGAGCAGTGCCAGGAGTTGCCCTACTTCAAGGGTGCGACGCCGGAGTTCATTCGTCACTTGGCGATGCGTTGGGGCGTTGGAGGATTGCCGTTCACCGGCAACAAATCCCGTAGCATGGGCGGCTGGGTGCGCTTGCGCGGGGATGTCAAAGAGGAGCCGTTGGGCGAAGGTCACATCCTGGCGTTGGTGGACGCCTGGCCGCCGGCGCTGCTGCCGCATCTCACCCAGATGGCGCCGGGCAGTACGCTCACCTGGACCATCGAATTCGTCCAGCCATTGCTGGAGCTTACGACGTTGGACTGGTGCCAGTATCTCGCCGAGATCGAACATGCCCAGGACGGCTATGGCCATGTCGCGGCGAAATTCTGGAGCGCAGATGGCCGGTTGATCGCCATGAGCCGGCAGACGGTGACGATTTTTGGCTGAAGCGCCACGGCAAATCAGTGACGGTGGCGATCACGCCAGGCGCGCCACCATCCGCCGCTGAGGAAGAACCGGGGAAAGGTCAGGAATTGCTCCACCAGCAGGCGCGACGCCGCGTCTTTGCGATCACTGAACGGCTCGGAAGCCTGCGTTTCCAGGCTATGGCCATGGCGTTGCAAGCCCAGCGCGGCGAGTATGCCGATCACGCCGATGGCGACATCGCCCAGGCTCAAGCTGAACACACCCGACACAATCAGCAAAAACGCAACGATGAACAGCGGCACCGCGATCAGGTGCAAGACCAGGTTGGTCGGGTGCCGATGATTTTCAGGGTAGGCGCGCCATTGCCAGGCCGGAAGGTTGGGGTGACGTTTGCCCATGATGCTGTTCCTTGAGTCCGTGAAACCGAATAACCCAAGGATAGGTCGGGCCGGGCAGGGCGGCGAATCGCGGTTGGCTATCGTGGCGATAGTGGCCATAGCCATAAGGGCAGGTTGCTCTGGTTATGTGGCCTGCTCTTGTGGCGAGGGAGCTTGCTCCCGCTGGGCTCTGTAGG
>NZ_JAOSHO010000026.1 GCF_025917275.1 Pseudomonas agronomica
ATCGCGAGCAAGCTCGCTCCCACAAGGTTTCGTAACATCCATCCCAAAGGAGTCATCCCATGAGCAACGTTCCCGCCTACAACCGCCTGAACAAAGACGACGCGGTGGTCCTGCTGGTCGATCACCAGACTGGCCTGATCTCCCTGGTCCAGGATTTCTCGCCCAACGAGTTCAAGAACAACGTATTGGCGTTGGCTGACCTGGCTAAATTCTTCGGCCTGCCAACCATCCTGACCACCAGCTTCGAACAAGGCCCCAACGGCCCGATCGTGCCGGAGCTCAAGGAAATGTTCCCGGACGCTCCATACATCCCACGTCCAGGCCAGATCAACGCCTGGGACAACGAAGACTTCGTCAAGGCGATCAAGGCCACTGGCCGCAAGCAGTTGATCATCGCCGGCGTGGTGACCGATGTCTGCGTGGCATTCCCGACCCTGTCCGCCCTGGCCGAAGGTTTCGACGTGTTCGTCGTGACCGACGCCTCGGGTACCTTCAACGAAACCGTGCAGCAAGCCGCTTGGGTGCGCATGACCGCTGCCGGTGCGCAAATGATGAACTGGTTCTCGGTGGCCTGTGAGCTGCACCGCGACTGGCGCAACGACATCGAAGGCCTGGGCAACCTGCTGTCCCAGCGCATTCCGAACTACCGCAACCTGATGAACAGCTACTCGGCGCTGACGGCCAAGTAAGCGGTTCATGCTCGACGACGCCCGCTTTTTGCGGGCGTTTTTGCGCCCGGCATCAGAGCCTTGTAGCTGATCCACCGCTATCGCGAGCAAGCTCGCTCCCACAATGTTCGAGTCGTTCACAAAACCTGTGGGAGCGAGCCTGCTCGCGAAAGCGTCAGCCCATCCAACCGCTATGCAACCTGGCTCACCCAGATCACAATGCCTACCTGAACCGGCAGACTGTCCACCCACGGAATGACAATGAACCCCTTCGAAGAAATGCGCATCTTTGCCCAGGTCATGGAGTCGGGCAGTTTCACGGCGGCGGCGGACAAGCTCGGGCTGTCCAAGCAATTCGTCAGCCGCAAGCTCATGGAACTGGAGCAACGCCTGGGCGTGCGCCTGCTCAACCGCTCGACGCGCCGGCTGGACGTCACGCCGCTCGGCCAGCGCTACTACGAGGCGGCGTTGCGCCTGCTCAGTGAAGTCGAGCAAGTGGAGCAGGGCATCAGCGGTCAGACCAGCGAGCCGCGCGGGACCATTCGGCTCAGCGCGCCGTTATCGTTCGCCGTGGCGCACCTGGGCTGCCTGCTGCCGCTGTTCCTGCAGCGCTACCGGGACGTCAGCGTCGAGGTGGACCTGAGCGATCGCTCGGTGGACCTGCTGGGCGAAGGCTACGATCTGGCCCTGAGGATCGGCGTGCTGGAGGATTCAACCCTGATCGCCCGGCGCATCGCGAGCATCGAACGGGTGTACTGCGCCAGCCCGACGTATCTCGCGGAGAAAGGCATACCCGCACGACCGGAAGAACTGCGCAATCACGACTGCCTGCCCTATGGCCACAGCCGTCAAGTGCAGTGGCGTTTCGAGGGAAACGGCAAGCCGTTGGTCCTGGAAGTGGCGGGGCGGATGCGGGCCAATAACGGCGATCTGCTCAGGGATGCGGCAATCGCCGGGATGGGGATCACCTACCTGCCGACCTTCATCGTCGGCGATGCGTTGAAGGACGGTCGGCTGGTCAAGCTGCTGGAGGGCTTTGAAACCGAGCCGTTGGCGTTGTCGGCGGTCTACCCGCAACATCGCCAGAGCTCGCGCCCGGTGCAGGCGCTGGTCGAGTTCCTGCGCGAGCAGATGCAATAAAGACCGGAACGCTTCACCCTGATAATGGCCGAAGCGTTCGCGGTCTTTTAAATCAAGCGGCGAGGTTGGCGCTGCTCAGTTCTTTCTTGTACTGCGCCTTCATGGTTTCCATCTGTTCGCCCAAGGCGTCCAGCTTGGCCTTGCCCAGCACCTTCTTGGCTTTCGGGAACATTTCCTTTTCTTCTTCCTCGATGTGATGCTCGAGCAGTTCCTTGACCACTTTCACCCGGCCTGCAAATTCCGGCTGGGAAGGATCGGTGGTTTTCAGGTCGGGCAGCACCAGCGAATCGACGGTGCGGTGCTCTTCCTTGGCTTCGTAATACATCTCGGCTTCTTCCTTGCCGCCTTCCTGCTTGAAGGCCGGGTACAGGATTTCTTCTTCGAGGCGGGTGTGGATGGTTACTTCCATTTCCAGCTTCGCCAGCAGCTCGGTGCGTTTCTTGACGGCGCGGTCAGTGGATTCACTCAGCTGAGTGAGAATGGCTTTGACGCGTTCATGGTCGGCTTTCAACAGGTCGATGGCGTTCATATGCTGCTCCTCGGTCATTCACGGATGCGGGCCGGCTTCGAGCGCCGACGCCACGTGACAGGACAGTTGCATCCGTCGTGCCAGCCGAGTCGCTTTTAAATTTCCTTCAAAAACAGATGGTTAGATATTGTTCGGGTTTTGTCATCGTGCAGGCTGCATGAGCCGCGGCTAAAACGCCTTGCACTTTGCGCTACCGAGGGCGTCAGGCATTGTCGATCAGTTGCCTGACCCGTCCCGCCAGGGCGAGGCAGGACGTCAGCCCAGGGGATTCGATGCCGAACAGGTTGATCAGCCCCGCGACCTGATGCTCGGCTTCACTGCTGATGAGAAAGTCCCGGGCGGGTTCGCCCGGTGCCGAGATTTTCGGGCGGATCCCGCTGTAGGCCGGTTGCAGGCTCTGATCCGGCAGGCCTGGCCAGTAATTTCGAATGGCCTGGTAAAACGCCTCGGCCCGAGCCGGATCCACTCGGTAATCTTCCACATCGACCCATTCGGTGTCGGGACCGAAACGCGCCTGGCCCGCCAGATCGAGGGTCATGTGAATGCCCAGGCCGGCGGCTTCCGGGGCGGGATAGACCAGATGGCGGAACGGCGCCCGCCCGGCCAGTTGGAAGTAATGGCCCTTGCACAGGTAATCATCAGGCACCCATTGCCGCTCGAGGCCTTCGATCCGGTGGGCGAGGGCAGGGGCCTGGAGACCCGCGGCGTTGATCAGCCGTCGGCAGGACAATGTCATCTGCGCCGTGCCGCCCAGCGCCAGGCTGAAGCCTTTGTCGATAACCCGAGCCTCCAGCAAGGGCGTGCGAAATACCACATTGGCGCCGGCCGCCTCGGCATCGCCCTGCAGCGCCAGCATCAAGGCATGGGCGTCAACGATACCGGTGGAGGGCGAGTACAACGCGCCGACACAGGACAGCTCCGGTTCCAGCGCCTGTGCCTGCTTTCGATCGAGCAGACGCAGATCGTCGACGCCGTTGAGCAGACCGCGGGCCAGCAGCATTTCAAGCCCCGCCAACTGTTCCTGGTCCTTGGCCACGATCAACTTGCCGAGCCGGCGAGTCTCGACGCCGTGGCTGTCGCAATACTCATACAGCCGTCGCCGCCCCTCGACGCACAACTGCGCCTTGAGGCTGCCGGGCGGGTAATAGAGGCCGGCATGGATCACTTCCGAATTGCGCGAGCTGATGCCCGTGCCGATGGCATCGCCTGCTTCGATCACCAGGACTTCATGCCCGGCCTGTGCCATCTCCCGCGCCACCGCCAGGCCGACGACGCCTGCGCCGACCACTACGCACTCGATATCGACGCTCAACGCAGCGGGTTCCAAAATGAAAACAGCTTCTGCGCGACGGTGGTCTGGTTGGTCAAGCCCAAGTCATCGATCCTCACGGGTGTGCCAAAGGCGTAGCAGGTAAAGGGTAGAACCGACTATTTCATAGCGCATTTCGTAATGGCCGACCTGAATTCTGCGTACGTCTCGAGGTTCGAACTCTTCCAGGCGTTCACCAATTCGCGGGTTAACCAGCAGAGAGCTGGGCGCTGCCGTGAGTTGTTGCACGGTCCGCGCGGCGGCGGGTTGATTTACCGAAGCCAGAAACTCATAAAGTCGAGCAATGTCGGAAAGCGCCTTGCTGGTCCACTTCAACTCCATCAGCGCGGTACCGGTAACGGGGCGTCGGTGCTGAGACTGTCGGCCCAAGCCTGGACAGCCTGATGGTCAATTACTCGGCCAGCGTCCACGTCCGCCAGTGCCTCATGTGTCAGTCGGCTTCGCTCCTCTTCTTGGTCGATCCAGGCAGATAGCGCCTGTTTGACGATCCAGTTTCTGGAACGCTCAAGTCTCTCAGCCATCAGGTCGACTTTCTCGGCCAGGTGTACCGGGACATGTGCCGTGACTGATCGGGTCTTCGCAGTGGTAGTCATAGTAGATTTCTCCTTGGCAATTGACAGTAGGAGCCAGTCTCCTGAAGCAGTCATTTCTCGAAGGTTGAGTATAGATGATTGGTTTTGAAGCTTTGGGCAGCAAAATAAATCATATTGAATAAGGTGTCAGTATCATTTGCCTGAGTCGGGCCGAGCCATGGCCGGAGTTGGAGCAGCCAAAAAAAATGCCCGCATCTCACGATACGGGCATTTTTATTACCGATGACGCTCCAGCTATCAGCCCATCAACCCAGCCTGCTGAACCAAAGTCAGCAACGGCTGCGGATACACGCCGAGGAAGAACGCCAGGATGGCGATAGCCAGCAGCATCACGCCGCCTGCCTTTTGTTCCCAGTGCAACTCGGCATCGTGGCGACGCAGGTTCGGTTCCATCAGGTACAGGGTGACCATGACGCGCAGGTAGTAGAACACGCCGATGGCACTGCCCAGCACCAGGGAGCCGACCAGCCACCATTGGTGGGCCTCGACGCCGGTGGCGATGATGTAGAACTTGCCGATGAAGCCGGCGGTCAGCGGGATGCCGGCCAGGGAGAGCATCATCACGGTCAGCACGGCGGTCAGGTACGGACGGCGCCAGAACAGGCCGCGGTATTCGTACAGGGCGTCGGCGTCGCGGCCGTTGTACGGCGAGGACATCAGGGTGATCACGCCGAACGCGCCGAGGCTGGTGATCACGTAGGTGACCAGGTACACGCCGATGGCTTCCACGGCCAGGCCTTTGCTGGCGATCAGGGCGATCAGCAGGTAGCCGAAGTGGGCGATGGACGAGTAACCCAGCAGACGCTTGAGGTTGCTCTGGGTCAGTGCCAGCAGGTTACCGAACAGGATCGACGCGATGGCGATGACGGTCAGTACGTTGCTCAGCACGCCGCTGCTGGCCACTGGCGAGATCTGGAACAGCCGCACCATGACCGCGAACACCGCCACTTTCGACGCGGTGGCGAGGAACGCCGCCACGGGCGCCGGGGCGCCTTCGTAGACGTCCGGGGTCCAGAGGTGGAACGGAACCAGCGACAGCTTGAACGCCAGGCCGATCAGCATCATGCCCAGGCCCAATTGTGCGATCGGGCTAGGCAGGCCGGTGGCCGCCAGGGCCTGGCCGATGCCGACGAAGCTCAGGGTGCCGGCTTCGGCGTAGAGCAGGGCCATGCCGAACAACAGGAACGCGGAACCGGCCGCCGACAGCACCATGTACTTGATGCCGGCTTCCAGGGAGCGCTTGTTGAAAAAGGCGTAGGCCACCAGGCCGTAGACCGGCACCGACAGCAGTTCCAGGCCGATGAACAGGCTGGCCAGGTGCTGCGCGCTGACCAGGACCAGGCCACCGGCGGCGGCCATCAGGATCAGCAGGTACAGTTCTTCGCGGTTGCCCGGGTAACCCGAACCGCCATCACCCAGGTAGGCGTGGGCGAGGGTGACGCAAGCGAGGGTGGCGACCAGGATCAGCGCCATGTACAGGCACGCGAAGCTGTCGATCTGGATCAGCGGCGTGACCGCCAATGGCGCGACTTTCAGGGCCGGCAAGATCGACAGCAAGGCCAGGTTCAGCCCCGCCACCGACAGCAGGAAGGTTTGTGCGTGATTGCGGCGCCAGGCGATCGCCAGCATCACCACGATGATCGTGGCGCTGGTGATCAACAGCGGCGCAAGCGCGATAAAGTGTTGAATCGTGAATTCCATAGCGCTCTTACCGGGCCGAAGCGAGTTGAGAGAAGGCGGTGCCGAGCCACTGCTGTACGCCATGCATCGTGGCAGCAGAAGTGTCGAGGAACGGCTGCGGGGAAACGCCGAGGTAAACCAGCAGCACCGCAAGGCCAAGCACCATGATCAGTTCGCGACCGTCCATGCCACGCAATACTTCATCGGACTTGGACGGACCGAAGTAGGCGCGGTGGATCATGATCAGCGAGTAGACCGAGCCGAACACCAGGCCGGACGTGGCAATCGCGGTGATCCATGGCGCACTGACGAACGAGCCGATCAGGATCAGGAACTCGCCGACGAAGTTGCCGGTACCCGGCAGGCCCAGGGAGGCGGCCGCGAAGAACAGGCTGATGGCCGGCAGGTAGGCGATGCGCGACCACAGGCCACCCATCTCACGCATGTCCCGGGTGTGCAGGCGCTCGTACAACTGACCGCTGAGGATAAACAGCGCCGCCGCCGACAGGCCGTGGGCCAGCATCTGGATCACCGCGCCTTGCAGGGCCAACTGGCTGCCGGAGTAGATCCCGATCAGAACGAAGCCCATGTGCGAAACGCTGGAGAATGCGATCAGGCGCTTGATGTCGGTCTGGGCGAAGGCCAGGAACGCACCGTAGAAAATCCCGATCAGGCCCAGGGTCATCGCAATCGGCGCGAACTCGGCCGAAGCGTTGGGGAACAGCGGCAGGGCAAAGCGCAGCAGGCCGTAGGCCGCGGTCTTCAGCAGGATACCCGCCAGGTCCACGGAACCGGCGGTCGGTGCCTGGGCATGGGCATCCGGCAGCCAGGAGTGGAACGGCACCACCGGCAGCTTCACCGCGAAGGCGATGAAGAAGCCCAGCATCAGCACGTACTCGGTGGTCTTGGACATCTGCACTTTCAACAGGTCGGCGTAGTTGAAGGTAATCACGCCAGTGTTGTTGAAGTTCACCAGGACCAGGCCAAGGATCGCCACCAACATGATCAGGCCGGAAGCCTGGGTGAAGATGAAGAACTTGGTCGCCGCGTAGATCCGGGTTTTCTTGCCGTCCGAAGAACTGTGACCCCAGAGCGCGATGAGGAAGTACATCGGCACCAGCATCATTTCCCAGAAGAAGAAGAACATGAACAGGTCCAGCGCCAGGAACACGCCGACGACACCGCCCAGGATCCACATCAGGTTGAGGTGGAAGAAACCGACGTGACGCTGGATCTCTTTCCAGGAGCAGAGCACCGAGAGGATACCCAGCAGGCCGGTCAGCAGGATCATCAACAGCGACAGGCCGTCGAGGGCCAGGTGCACGCTGATACCGAAGCGCGCGATCCAGGTGTGCTTGAACTCAAGCGCCCAGGTCGGATCGGCGCCAGGGGCCGGTGCAAATGAATAGTCGCCGGTCGCCCACAGCCAGAGGCCGAGCGCGAGTTCCAGGGACATGGTCAGCAGCGCAATCCAGCGCGGGAGGGTAGAGCTGGAACGCTCCGCCATCCAGCACAGCAGGCCGCCGATGAAGGGGATCAGGATTAGCCAGGGCAGAATCATGACGGGCTCGTTTCCTTTCGCAAGTTCGCAAGGTTCATATCAGACCGCTACCAGCACGATGGCGCCGATAACCAGCACGGCGCCAGCCGCCATGGAAGCCGCATACCAACGCAGTTGACCGGTCTCGGTACGGCTCAGGGCAGTGTGGCCGCCCTTGGCCATGCGCGGGATCAGGCCAATGGTCTGGTCGAGCGGGTCTTTGCGCAGAATGTGGCTGATCGCAAGGTATGGCTTGACGAACAGTTTGTCGTAGATCCAATCGAAGCCCCAGGCAGCGAACCACCAGGCCGAGAGGAAACGCCCGATGCCGCTGTTGGCGATGGCCGTGACGAAGCGACGCTTGCCGAGGAACAGCAGGGCAGCCAGCAGGATACCCGCCAGGGCGATGGCGCCCGAGGCGATTTCCAGGCTGTGCTTGGCTTCGCCGCCGGCATGGCCGACGCTTTGCGGCAGTACATCGGCCAGCGGCGGGGTGATCATGGCGCCGACGAAGGTCGACAGCACGATCAGCACCGACAGCGGCAGCCAGTGGGCAATGCCGTGGCCAGCGTGGGCTTCGGTCTTGGCCTCACCGTGGAACGCGATGAAGATCAGGCGGAAGGTGTACAGCGAGGTCATGAACGCACCCACCAAGCCTGCGTAAAGCAGACCCTGGTTACCGCTGGCGAACGCTTCCCAGAGGATCTCGTCCTTGGAGTAGAAGCCGGCGGTGACCAGTGGCAGGGCCGCCAGGGCCGCGCCGCCAACGATGAAGCTGGCGTAGGCCAACGGCAGTTTCTTCCACAGGCCACCCATTTTGAAGATGTTCTGCTCGTGGTGGCAGGCAACGATCACCGCACCGGAGGCAAGGAACAGCAGGGCCTTGAAGAAGGCGTGGGTCATCAGGTGGAAGATCGCGCCTTCCCAGGCGCCGACGCCCAGGGCCAGGAACATGTAGCCGATCTGGCTCATGGTCGAGTAGGCGAGGATGCGCTTGATGTCGGTCTGGACCAGTGCGGCAAAACCGGCCAGCACCAGGGTTACGCCACCGACGATGCCGACCAGGTGCAGGATGTCCGGCGCCAGGGCGAACAGGCCGTGGGTACGGGCGATCAGGTAGACACCTGCAGTCACCATGGTCGCGGCGTGGATCAGTGCCGAGACCGGGGTAGGGCCGGCCATCGCGTCCGCCAGCCAGGTTTGCAGCGGCAGTTGCGCGGATTTACCAACGGCACCGCCCAGCAACATCAGGGTCGCCAGGACGATCCAGAAGTCACCGGCCTTGAAGTGCTCGGGCGCCTTGACCAGCAGGTCCTGGATGTTCAGCGTGCCCAGTTGCTGGAACAGGATGAACAGGCCGATGGCCATGAACACGTCGCCGATGCGGGTGACGATGAAGGCCTTGAGTGCGGCGTTACCGTTGTTGCGGTTGCTGTAGTAGAAACCGATCAACAGGTACGAGCACAGGCCCACGCCTTCCCAGCCGAAGTACAGGAACAACAGGTTATCGCCGAGCACCAGGAACAGCATGCTGGCGATGAACAGGTTGGTGTAGGCGAAGAAGCGCGAGTAACCGGCTTCACCGCGCATGTACCAGGAGGCGAACAGGTGGATCAGGAAACCCACGCCGACCACCACGCCGAGCATGGTCACCGACAGGCCGTCCAGGTAGAGGGCGAAGTTCGGCGTAAAGCCTTCTACCGCCATCCAGCGCCACAGCACCTGCACGTACGCGCCACCTTCCGGCGGGGCGACGTTGAACTGCCAGATCACGTAGGCCGTGACGATGGCGGACAGGCCGATGGAACCCACGCCAACCAGCGCTGAAAGGTTTTCCGACCAGCGTCCACGGGAGAACGACAACAGCAGGAAACCGATGAGGGGGAATATGAAAGTCAGGAAAAGAAGGTTCATCCGCGCATCTCGCTGGCAGCGTCAATATCGAGAGTGTGGAAGCGGCGATACAGCTGCAACAGGATCGCCAGGCCAATACTGGCCTCGGCGGCTGCCAGGCTGATCACCAGGATGAACATGATCTGTCCATCCGGTTGCGCCCAGCGAGCGCCCGCGACGATGAAGGCCAGGGCGGAGGCATTCATCATGACCTCCAGGCTCATCAGCACGAACAGAATGTTGCGGCGGACCATCAGGCCGACCAGACCGAGACAGAACAGGATGCCGGCAACCGCCAGGCCATGTTCGAGAGGGATAGCAGGCATGTGATTACTCCTTCGCCTCGTTACGGCCCAAATGGAACGCCGTGACGACTGCGGCAAGCAGCAGCATCGAGGCGAGTTCGACCACCAGCAGGTACGGGCCGAACAGGCTGATGCCCACGGCTTTCGCGCCCACGGTGGTGTGGCCGATGGCCTGGCCGCTCTGGTGGGCGAACAGCACATACAGCAGTTCACCCAGCAGCAGCGCGGACAGGATCACCGGTCCCGCCCAGATGCCGGGCTTGAGCCAGGAGCGTTCCTGCTGGACCGCCGCCGGGCCGAGGTTGAGCATCATCACCACGAACACGAACAGCACCATGATGGCGCCGGCGTAGGCGATCACTTCCAGGGCACCGGCGAACGGCGCGCCGAGGGCAAAGAAGGTCATGGCCACGGCGATCAGCGAAATGATCAGGTAGAGCAGGGCGTGCACGGGGTTGGTGTTGGTGACCACACGAAGCGTGGACACCACCGCGATACCCGATGCGAAATAGAAAGCGAATTCCATCTTTCTTCCTTAAGGCAGCAAGCTCTTCACGTTGATCGGTTCGGCTTCGTTCTGCGCGGCGCCTTTCGGCTTACCGGCAATGGCCATACCTGCAACACGATAGAAGTTGTAATCAGGGTTTTTACCGGGACCGGAAATCAGCAGGTCTTCTTTCTCGTACACCAGGTCCTGACGCTTGAACTCGGCCATTTCGAAATCCGGCGTGAGCTGGATCGCGGTGGTCGGGCACGCTTCCTCGCAGAGGCCGCAGAAAATGCAGCGAGAGAAGTTGATGCGGAAGAAGTCCGGGTACCAGCGACCGTCTTCGGTCTCGGCTTTCTGCAGCGAGATGCAACCCACCGGGCACGCCACGGCGCACAGGTTGCAGGCCACGCAGCGCTCTTCGCCGTCGGGGTCGCGGGTCAGGACGATACGACCGCGATAACGCGGTGCCAGGTAGACCGGTTCTTCCGGGTATTGCAGGGTGTCGCGCTTGCGAAAGCCATGGCCGAAGATCATGACCAGGCTTCGCAGTTGGGTACCGGTACCCTTAACGATGTCGCCAATATATTTGAACATGGGTCAAATCCTCACTGAACCGCGGCCGCAGGCGCGTTCATCAAAACGATCGCAGCGGTCACCAGCATGTTGATCAGGGTCAGCGGCAGGCAGAATTTCCAGCTGAAATCCATCACCTGGTCGTAGCGTGGGCGCGGGATCGAGGCGCGCAGCAGGACGAACAGCATGATGAAGAACGCGGTCTTCAGGGCGAACCAGACGAAGGACAGCTGCGGCAGGATGCCGAACGGACCGTGCCAGCCACCGAAGAACAGCGTCACCAGCAGCGCCGAGATCAGGATGATGCCGATGTATTCGCCAACGAAGAACATGCCCCATTTCATGCCGGCATATTCAATGTGGTAACCGTCGGCCAGTTCCTGTTCCGCTTCCGGCTGGTCGAAGGGGTGACGGTGCGTCACGGCCACGCCAGCGATGAAGAAGGTACAGAAGCCGAAGAACTGCGGAATGATGAACCACAGGTTCTGGGCCTGGTACTCGACGATGTCGCGCATGTTGAACGAGCCGGCCTGGATCACGATGCCCATCAGCGACAGGCCCATGAACACTTCGTAGGACACGGTCTGGGCCGAGGCCCGCAGGCTGCCGAGGAGGGCGAACTTGTTGTTGCTCGACCAACCGGCGAACAACACCGCGTACACCGACAGGCCAGCCATCGCGAAGAAGAACAGCAGGCCGATGTTCAGGTCCGCCACGCCCCAGGTCGGGGTGATCGGAATGATCGCGAAGGCGATCAGCAAGGCGCTCATGGCCACGACCGGTGCCAGGGTGAAGATCACCTTGTCGGCAAACGGTGGCGTCCAGTCTTCCTTGAAGAACATCTTGATCATGTCGGCGGCGATCTGGAACATGCCGAACGGACCAACGCGGTTCGGACCGTAGCGGTCCTGCCACCAGCCCAGCAGGCGACGTTCGACGAAGCTCAGCAACGCGCCGCAGACCACCACGGCCAGCAAGACCACGATGGCCTTGAGGACCGTCAGGATCACGGCGATCACTTCAGGGGTGAACCAGCTCATTGCGCTGCCTCCTGCAGACCGTCGACGGTTTTGCCGAAAATCGCCGGTGGAATACCCGCCAGGCCAGCCGGCAGGGCCACCAGGCCGGCGCCCAGTTCTTCATTGATGCGCAGCGGCAGACGCAAGGTCTGGCCTGCCACGTTCAGGCTCAGCAGGGCACCGTCGTTGACGCCCAGGCGATCGGCTTCGGACTTGGCCAGCGCCACGTAGGCGGCCGGGATGCGTTCCTGCACCGGCTCGGCCTTGGAAGAGTTCTCTTCGCTGCCGAACAGGTGATGGAACGGCACGACCTGCCAGGTGCCCGGTGCCGGGTTGAAGGCGCGAGGGACGCTGGCGAACCAGCCCAGGCCATCGCCCTGGCTTTCGATCAGGCGAGTGCCCGGATCACCGGCACGCAGGTGACCGCCGACTTCGTCCTGGAACTTGTTCCAGGCTTGCGGCGAGTTCCAGCCCGGCGACCAGGCGAACGGCACTTGGGAGCGCGGTTCGGCGGAGCCCGAGTAACCTTCCATGGAGAACGAGAACGCCGTGTCGTTGTCCTGGGAGGTACGTGGTTCGTGGACGCTGATGTTGGCGCGCATTGCGGTGCGACCGGAGTAGCGCAGCGGTTCGCGAGCAAGCTTCAGGCCCTTGATGCGGAACGCGGCCGATGGCGCGGCATCGACCACACCGGCCAGTTGCGGGTTGCTCGAGGCCACGGCGGCGGTGACGTGGTCCAGTTGCGTCCAGTCGATCGGCTGGTTCAGCAGGGTGGCGCGCAGGGCGTGCAGCCAGCGCCAGCCTTCGTGGACCAGGATGCTGGCGTCCAGGTATTGCGGGTCGAAAACCTGGAAGAAGCGCTGGGCGCGGCCTTCCTGGCTGACCAGCGTACCGTCGCCTTCGGCGAAGCTTGCTGCCGGCAGCACCAGGTGGGCGCGGTCGGTGGTGGCGGTCTTCTGGTGGTCGGCGACGATCACGACCTTGGCGGCGTTCAGCGCGGCATCGACCTTGGCCTTGTCAGTGCGGGTGAACAGGTCGTTCTCCAGCACCACGATGGCGTCGGCGCTGCCGTCGATCACGGCTTGCAGGGCTGCATCGACCGATTCGCCACCGAGCATGGCCAGGCCAAGGCTGTTGGCTTCCGGCACGACCAGGCTGATGGAGCCGTTCTTCTCGCGCAGCTTCAGGGCCTTGGCGATGTTGGCGGCGGCTTCGATCAGCGCCTTGGAGCCCAGGGAGGTGCCGGCAATGATCAAAGGACGCTTGGCGGCCAGCAGGGCGTCGGCGATGCGTTGGGCGAGGGCGGCGGCTTCGCTGTCCAGGCCGTCAACGGCCGGGGCACTGGCGTCCAGGGCGTGGGCCACGGCAAAACCGATGCGCGCCAGGTCGTCCGGGGCGGCGTGGACGCATTCTTCGGCCACGTCGTCGAGCTTGGTTTCAGCAAGGCTGGCGATGAACAGCGGGTTCAGCGCGTGCTGGCCGATGTTCTTCACGGCGGCGTCGAGCCACGGCTGGACGCGCATGGCGTCGGCCATGTCCTCGGCCTTGCCCTTGACCGACTGGCGCAGGGCCAGGGCCATGCGGGCGGCGGTCTGGGTCAGGTCTTCGCCAAGGACGAACACCGCGTCGTGGTCTTCGATGTCGCGCATCGTTGGCACCGGCAGCGGGCTGTCCTTGAGTACCTGCAGCACCAGGCGGATGCGTTCCAGCTCGCCGGCCTCGATGCCACTGTAGAAGTGCTCGGCGCCGACCAGTTCACGCAGGGCATAGTTGCTTTCCAGGCTGGCGCGAGGCGAGCCGATGCCGACGATGTTGCGACCGCGCAGCAGTTCGGCGGCCTTGTCCAGGGCTTCGTCCAGGCTCAGCTTGGCGCCGTCTGCCAGCAGCGGCTGGCGCGGGCGATCCTTGCGGTTGACGTAGCCATAGCCGAAACGGCCACGGTCGCACAGGAAGTACTGGTTCACCGAACCGTTGTAGCGGTTTTCGATACGGCGCAGTTCGCCGTAGCGCTCGCCCGGGCTGATGTTGCAACCGCTGGAGCAGCCATGACAGATGCTCGGTGCGAACTGCATGTCCCACTTGCGGTTGTAGCGCTCGGAGTGGGTCTTGTCGGTGAACACACCGGTCGGGCAGACCTCGGTGAGGTTGCCGGAGAACTCGCTTTCCAGGGTGCCGTCTTCAACGCGACCGAAGTACACGTTGTCGTGCGCGCCGAATACGCCCAGGTCGGTGCCGCCGGCGTAGTCCTTGTAGAAGCGCACGCAGCGGTAGCAGGCGATGCAGCGGTTCATCTCGTGGGAAATGAACGGGCCGAGGTCCTGGTTCTGGTGGGTACGCTTGGTGAAGCGATAACGGCGCTCGTTGTGGCCGGTCATCACGGTCATGTCTTGCAGGTGGCAATGGCCGCCTTCCTCACAGACCGGGCAGTCGTGAGGGTGGTTGGTCATCAGCCATTCGACGACGCTGGCGCGAAACACTTTCGCTTCTTCGTCGTCGATGGAGATCCAGCTGCCGTCGGTGGCGGGGGTCATGCAGGACATGACGATCCGACCACGCTTGTCGTTCTCGTCGGTGTATTGCTTGACCGCGCACTGGCGACAAGCGCCAACGCTGCCAAGGGCGGGGTGCCAGCAGAAATAAGGAATGTCGAGGCCCAGCGACAGACATGCCTGTAACAGGTTGTCTGCGCCATCGACTTCGAGCTCTTTGCCGTCTACGTGGATAGTGGCCATGGTTCAAAGTTCTTCGTTGGCCCGGTGTCAGCGGGCGTGGCTAATGGAATCTTGTCATTCGTCCGAATCCAAACAGCCTCGGTGAAAAGGCGTCATCGAACGAAAGGCGAAGGGCACGGACCCTTCGCCTTTTTTAAGCGTCGTTACGCGCCGACCATGGTCGGCGTGACCACCTGATTGAGATCGCCCGCGCGGGTTGGCGCGATGCCGGCCTCGAATTCAGGGCGGAAGTATTTGATGGCGCTGCCCAACGGCTCCACGGCACCCGGTGCGTGAGCACAGAAGGTCTTGCCTGGGCCGAGGAAACCCACCAGGCCCAACAGGGTCTCGATGTCGCCGGGTTGGCCTTGGCCTTTCTCGATGGCCATCAGGAGCTTGACGCTCCAGGGCAGGCCATCGCGGCAAGGGGTGCAGAACCCACAGGATTCGCGCGAGAAAAACTGCTCCATGTTGCGCAGCAGCGAGACCATGTTGACGCTGTCGTCCACCGCCATTGCCAGGCCGGTACCCATCCGGGTGCCCACCTTGGCGATGCCGCCGGCGTACATTTGTGCGTCCAGGTGTTCCGGCAGCAGGAAACCGGTACCTGCGCCGCCGGGCTGCCAGCATTTGAGCTTGTAGCCGTCGCGCATGCCGCCGGCGTAGTCCTCGAACAGCTCGCGTGCGGTGACGCCGAACGGCAGTTCCCACAGGCCAGGGTTCTTGACCTTGCCGGAGAAGCCCATGAGCTTGGTGCCCATGTCTTCGCTGCCGTCGCGGGCCAGGGATTTGTACCAGTCCACGCCGTCGGCGATGATCGCCGGTACGTTGCACAGGGTCTCGACGTTGTTCACGCAGGTCGGCTTGCCCCACACGCCAACGGCGGCGGGGAAGGGCGGCTTGGAGCGCGGGTTGGCGCGGCGGCCTTCCAGGGAGTTGATCAGCGCGGTTTCTTCACCGCAGATGTAGCGCCCGGCGCCGGTGTGGACGAACAGCTCGAAATCGAAGCCGCTGCCCAGGATGTTCTTGCCCAACAGGCCTGCGGCCTTGGCTTCTTCCACGGCACGGTTCAGGTGCTTGGCGGCGGTGGTGTACTCGCCGCGCAGGAAGATGTAGCCACGGTAGGTCTTCAGCGCACGGGCGCTGATCAGCATGCCTTCGATCAGCAGATGGGGCAGTTGCTCCATCAGCATGCGGTCCTTCCAGGTGTTGGGTTCCATCTCGTCCGCGTTGCACAGCAGGTAGCGGATATCGATGGACTCGTCCTTGGGCATCAGGCCCCACTTCACGCCGGTGGGGAAGCCCGCACCGCCACGGCCCTTGAGGCCGGCGTCTTTCACGGTCTGGACAATGTCGTCGGCGGCCATGTCGGCGAACGCCTTGCGCGCGGCGGCATAGCCGTTCTTCGCCTGGTATTCGTCCAGCCACACGGCCTCGCCGTCGTCACGCAGGCGCCAGGTGAGGGGATGGGTTTCGGCCGAACGCTGGATGCGGTTGGCGGGCCCGAAGGAAGTCAGGGTCATACGTAGCCCTCCAGCAGTTTGGCGACGCCATCCGGCTTGACGTCACCAAAGGTGTCGTCGTCGATCATCAGCGCCGGTGCCTTGTCGCAGTTGCCCAGGCAGCACACCGGCAGCAGCGTGAAGCGGCCGTCGGCGGTGGTCTGGCCCAGGCCGATGCCCAGCTTGCCTTGGATCTCGCTGACCACCGATTCGTGGCCGCCGATGTAGCAGACCATGCTGTCGCAGACGCGGATGATGTGGCGACCGACTGGCTGGCGGAAAATCTGGCTGTAGAACGTGGCGACGCCTTCGACGTCGCTGGCCGGGATGCCGAGGATCTCGCCGATGGCGTAGAGCGCGCCGTCAGGCACCCAGCCACGTTCCTTCTGGACGATCTTCAGGGCTTCGATCGACGCCGCGCGCGGGTCTTCGTAGTGATGCAGCTCGTGCTCGATGGCCGAGCGCTCGGTTTCGCTCAGGGCGAAACGGTCTGTCTGGATAAGCGTGCTGTTCATGCTTAGCGGTCCACGTCGGCCATAACGAAATCGATACTACCCAGGTACGCGATCAAGTCCGCGACCATGCTGCCTTTGATCACCGAAGGGATCTGCTGCAGGTGCGGGTAGCTTGGGGTGCGAATCCGGGTGCGGTAGCTCATGGTGCCGCCATCGCTCGTCAGGTAATAACTGTTGATGCCCTTGGTCGCTTCGATCATCTGGAAGGATTCGTTGGCCGGCATGACCGGGCCCCACGAAACTTGCAGGAAGTGCGTGATCAGGGTCTCGATGTGTTGCAGCGTGCGCTCTTTCGGTGGCGGCGTGGTCAGCGGGTGATCCGCCTTGTACGGGCCTTCCGGCATGTTGCGCATGCATTGCTCGATGATCTTGACGCTCTGGCGCATCTCCTCGACGCGAACCATGCAGCGGTCATAGGCGTCGCCGTTGGCGGCCAGCGGGACTTCGAACTCGAAGTTTTCGTAGCCGGAGTACGGGCGCGCCTTGCGCAGGTCGAAATCGCAACCGGTGGAACGCAGGCCGGCACCGGTGACGCCCCATTCCAGGGCTTCCTTGGTGTTGTAGGCAGCGACGCCGATGGTACGCCCCTTGAGGATGCTGTTCTGCAGGGCGGCCTTGGTGTACTCGTCCAGGCGCTTGGGCATCCACTCGACGAAATCCTTGACCAGCTTTTCCCAGCCGCGCGGCAAGTCGTGGGCCACACCGCCGATGCGGTACCAGGCCGGGTGCAGGCGGAAACCGGTGATGGCTTCGATCACGGTGTAGGCTTTCTGGCGGTCGGTGAAGGTGAAGAACACCGGCGTCATCGCGCCCACGTCCTGGATATAGGTCCCCAGGAACAGCAGGTGGCTGGTGATGCGGAAGAACTCGGCCATCATGATGCGGATGACATCGACCCGGTCCGGCACCTTGATCCCGGCGAGTTTCTCGACCGAAAGCACGTACGGCAGGTTGTTCATCACGCCGCCGAGGTAGTCGATGCGGTCGGTGTACGGAATGTAGCTGTGCCAGGACTGGCGCTCGGCCATTTTCTCGGCACCACGGTGGTGGTAGCCGATGTCCGGGACGCAGTCGACGATCTCTTCGCCGTCCAGCTGCAGGATGATGCGGAACGCGCCGTGGGCCGAAGGGTGGTTCGGACCGAGGTTGAGGAACATGTAGTCCTCGTTGGCGCCCGAACGCTTCATGCCCCAGTCTTCCGGCTTGAAGCGCGCGGCTTCTTCCTCGAGCTGTTGCTTGGCCAGGGACAGGCTGAACGGGTCGAACTCGGTGGCACGGGCCGGGAAGTCCTTGCGCAGCGGGTGACCTTCCCAGGTCGGCGGCATCATGATGCGCGACAGGTGCGGGTGGCCGGGGAAGTCGATCCCGTACATGTCCCAGACTTCACGCTCGTACCAGTTGGCGTTCGGCCAGATGCCGGTCACGGTCGGCACACTGAGGTCGCCCTCGGACAAGGCGACCTTGATCATCACGTCACTATTACGTTCGATCGACATCAGGTGGTAGAACACGGTGAAGTCGACGCCGTCGGGCAGCCCTTGACGCTTGGTGCGCAGGCGCTCGTCCACGCCGTGCAGGTCATAGAGCATGACGTACGGCTTGGGCAGGTTGCGCAGGAAAGTCAGGACTTCGACGAGTTTGGCGCGGGCAACCCAAAGCACCGGCATGCCGGTGCGGGTCGGCTGGGCGGTGAATGCCTCGGGGCCAAAACGGTTGTTCAGTTCGACGACCACATCCTGGTCGTCTGCCTTGTAAGGCGGGATGTACAGAGCACTGCCTGTAGTCATGGTTATTTATCGCTTTCGGTCAACGTAAAGAATGAAGCCAGGTTCTCGTTTCTTGTTCAGAACAGAGCTTGGATCAGACTTCGTCGGGGCTGCGCAGGTTGGTGACTGCGATACGCTGTTCGCGGCGCTGTTCCTTTTGCGACGGCATCTCGGCGCGATAGACGCCTTGATCACCAACGACCCAGGACAGAGGGCGACGCTCCTGGCCAATCGATTCCTGCAGCAGCATCAAGCCTTGCAGGAATGCTTCGGGGCGAGGAGGGCAGCCGGGCACGTAGACATCCACGGGCAGGAACTTGTCCACCCCTTGAACAACGGAATAGATGTCGTACATGCCACCGGAGTTGGCGCACGAACCCATGGAGATAACCCACTTGGGTTCGAGCATCTGCTCGTAGAGGCGCTGGATGATCGGCGCCATCTTGATGAAGCAGGTACCGGCGATAACCATGAAATCCGCCTGGCGCGGCGATGCCCGGATAACCTCCGCGCCAAAGCGGGCGATGTCGTGGGGCGCCGTGAAGGCGGTGGTCATTTCCACGTAGCAGCACGAAAGGCCAAAGTTGTACGGCCACAGGGAGTTCTTGCGACCCCAGTTGACCGTGCTGTTCAGCACGTCTTCGAGCTTGCCCATGAAGATATTTTTGTGAACTTGATCTTCTAACGGATCGGCGACGGTTTCCCGCTTGCCGATCGGATACTGCTCGTTAGGAGCATCGGGGTCGATCCGGGTGAGATTGTATTGCATTGCCAAAGCCTCATTGTTTCAGCTTCGCTTGCCGCTTGCGCCGAGCTTCCGGAGCCCAATCAAGAGCCCCCACCCGGTAAAGGTAGACAAGACCTGCCAACAGAATTGCTATGAAAACGAGAGCTTCGACAAATCCGGTCCAGCCGCTTTCGCGGACGGACACAGACCAGGCAAAGAGAAAGAGGGCTTCGATATCGAAGATCACGAAGAGCATCGCGACCAGATAGAATTTGGCTGAGAGCCGCAAGCGGGCGCCACCGGTAGGCAGCATGCCGGACTCGAACGGTTCATTTTTGCTGCGGCCCCAGGCTTTTGACCCAAGCAGGCTCGACACGCCGAGCATGAAAGCGCACAGGCCAACAACGCCCAGAAGGAAAATGGCAAAGCCCCAGTTGTGGGCCATGAGTCCTGTCGCTTCGGACATGCTGGAAATCCTTAACAGAGAGCAGAGGTCTCTGAGCTTGAATGAAATAACGCAGTGACGATATGTCGCAGCAATCAATCGCGGTGATTTTATGGCTAAACACCGGGCAAGTAAAATTCCTGTAGCGAAATTATTTATTGGAATAAGGACATAGCGTGCCTCCATGGCCTCGCAGCCCAGGCCGGGTGGGCATTGGGCGCCTGTTCATCAATAATATTTCGTGCGGAATGTAACAATGATAATGCCTTCCAAATGATAATTGTTATTATCTGCAGCGACCGTTTTACCGGTGCACTTAGTGAGATGCATGAAAGCCTTTCTTACAGCCCACTACTGCAATTGTCAGCGCCGGACGTTTTACTCCTTTTCAGACACCCCGATACTGCGTTCGATCAATTTTCCTTCGATCGACACGCTTCAGTGCCTCAGGTCCGATCTCCTGTCGATTTCTGACGGCCAGCCCTCCGTCAATACAGACATCGTCAACTTGTCTTGAAGGTTTGATATCAAATGGCTATCTTTGTGGCTCATTCATCTAATCATCTATATCAATGCGTGATTAGGCTAACGCCCGCTTCCTGGATAGCCGTGCCGGTCTTCCTTGTTCGCGGCTGAGTACCGTAAGGAATGCCATGAACTCTTGGATCGCGAATATGAGCGTTATGCTCAAGCTGGCTTTGGGCTTTGCCGTTGTGCTGCTTCTGACCGCCATTCTCGCCGCGACCGGCTGGTTCAGCCTGGGGAAAATGATCGAGCGTACCGATCGTATGACCAGCATCACCGAGCTCGGCAACCGCCTTGATCACCTGCGCCGGGCTCGCTTGCAATACCAGTTGGAGAGGGGCGATGAGCAAAAGGGTGCATTGATCCAGGCCTCGCTGGAGCAGTTTGTCGCCAAGCAGAAAAGCCTCGCAAGCGAGCTGAAAAAACCGGAAAACCTGAAGAAGCTTGCGCTGATCGAACAAGCCAGCACGCAGTATCAAGTGGCGCTAAATACGATGCGCGAGGCTTATCGCAATGACGCAGCCATGCGCAAGGAGATGGGCGTCAATGCGGTCAAGGGCGCCGCGCTGATTGCCAAGGTCATCGAAGATGTCGAGGCAATGCCTGCCTCGGATGAGCGCCGTTTCGAGCTGTACAGGATCATCCTCAAGGCAAAAGAGGACGTGGCGCTCGTGCGTTATGAAGTGCGTGGCTATACCGGCAACCCCAACAGCGCCACCGAACAGGCCGCCAACCGCCAGCTCGACAATACGCTCAAGGGTATCGAAACCCTCAACAGCGCATTCGGCCCGACCTACGCCGACACCTTCAAGCAACTGGAAACCGCGTTGGTTGCGTACCGCCGTTCGGTGCAGGACTTCACGGCCAGCACCCAGGCCATTGGCAAGGCCGTGCAGGACACGGTCGATCTGGGTGAAACCATCACCCGCCTGTGTGACGAGATGTATGCCAGCCAACTCGTCTCCCGGGACGAAGACAGCGCCCAGGCGCGGGTCCTGCAGTTGAGCTGTGCTGCCTTGGCGATGGTGTTGGGGATTCTTGCCGCCCTGGTCATCACCCGACAGATCACCCAGCCATTGCGCGACACCTTGGCCGTGGTCGATCGCATTGCCGCAGGTGACCTCACGCAACACAGGGTCGTGACCCGTCATGATGAGCTGGGTATGTTGCAGCAGGGTATCCAGCGCATGGGCGCCACCTTGCGCGACCTGATCGCTGGCATTCGTGACGGAGTTACCCAAATCGCCAGTGCCGCCGAAGAGCTGTCGGCTGTCACCGAGCAGACCAGCGCCGGGGTCAACAGCCAGAAAACCGAGACCGATCAGGTGGCGACCGCCATGCACGAAATGTCGGTCACTGTGCATGAGGTCGCGCGCAATGCCGAACAAGCTCGCGCAGCCGCATCAGAGGCCGATGCGCAAGCCCGTATTGGCGACCAGGTGGTCGCGCAAGCCATCGTTCAGATTGAGCGCCTGGCCAGCGAGGTCGGTCGCTCGGTCGAAGCCATGAGCGAGCTGGAACAGGAAAGCGGGCGCATCGGCACGATCATGGACGTGATCAGGGCGGTGGCTGAACAGACCAACTTGCTGGCCCTTAACGCCGCCATCGAGGCCGCTCGCGCGGGTGACGCCGGGCGCGGTTTTGCCGTGGTTGCCGACGAAGTGCGTGGGCTGGCCCAGCGTACCCAGCATTCCACCGAAGAGATTGAAAGCCTGGTGGCGGGCTTGCAGAACGGCACGCGCCAGGTATCGAGCATGATGCGAAACAGCCGCGAGCTGACCGACAGCAGCGTGGAGCTGGCGGGCAAGGTTGGCGCATCCCTGGGCAACATCACCCAGGCGGTGTCGGGCATCCAGGCCATGAACCAACAGATTGCCGCCGCGGCAGTGCAGCAAAGCTCGGTGGCTGAGGAAATCAGCCGGAGTATCCTGAGCGTGCGCGATGTATCCGAGCAGACCGCCTCGGCCAGCGAAGAAACCGCAGCCTCCAGCGTCGAGCTGGCGCGCCTGGGCAACCAGTTGCAGCAGTTGGTCGGTCATTTCAAGGTGTGAAAAACGAACCGGGGAAACCGGCAAAAAAAAGCCCCGAACCAGTCGGGGCTTCAGATCGTCGGCTTTGCGGTTAGTTTTTATTCGGTCCGCAAGGGCCGTTTACTTTGCGGATTAGTGGAACTGTTCTTCTTCGGTCGAGCCGGTCAGCGCGGTCACGGACGAAGCGCCGCCCTGGATCACGGTGGTCATGTCGTCGAAGTAGCCAGTGCCCACTTCCTGCTGGTGAGCCACGAAGGTGTAGCCTTTGGCGGCGTCAGCGAACTCCTGTTCTTGCAGCTTCACGTAGGCCGTCATGTCGTTGCGGGCGTAGTCGTGCGCCAGGTTGAACATGCTGTGCCACATATTGTGGATGCCGGCCAGGGTGATGAACTGGTGCTTGTAGCCCATGGCGGACAGTTCGCGCTGGAACTTGGCGATGGTCGCGTCGTCCAGGTTCTTCTTCCAGTTGAAGGAAGGCGAGCAGTTGTAGGACAGGAGTTGGTCCGGGTATTCCTTCTTGATCGCTTCGGCGAAACGACGGGCTTCGTCCAGGTCCGGCTTGGCGGTTTCGCACCAGATCAAGTCGGCGTACGGGGCATAGGCCAGGCCGCGGGCGATGGCCTGGTCGAGGCCGGCGCGCACCTTGTAGAAACCTTCTGGGGTACGGGTGCCGGTGACGAACGGCTGATCGTACGGGTCGCAGTCGGACGTCAGCAGGTCAGCGGCGTTGGCGTCGGTACGGGCCAGGATGATGGTCGGTACACCGGCAACGTCTGCCGCCAGGCGAGCAGCGGTCAGCTTCTGTACGGCTTCCTGGGTTGGCACCAGGACCTTGCCACCCATGTGGCCGCATTTCTTCACCGAGGCCAGTTGGTCCTCGAAGTGAACGCCAGCGGCGCCTGCCTCGATCATGCTCTTCATCAGTTCGTAGGCGTTCAACACGCCGCCGAAACCGGCTTCGGCGTCAGCCACGATTGGCGCGAAGTAGTCGATGTAGCCTTCGTCGCCTGGGTTCTTGCCGGCTTTCCACTGGATCTGGTCGGCACGAC
The DNA here is from genome assembly GCF_025917275.1 of Pseudomonas agronomica. Taxonomy (GTDB): domain Bacteria; phylum Pseudomonadota; class Gammaproteobacteria; order Pseudomonadales; family Pseudomonadaceae; genus Aquipseudomonas; species Aquipseudomonas agronomica. The sequence goes on from NZ_JAOSHO010000026.1 coordinate 23,031, forward strand.
GGAACGAGTTGTTGATGCGCTTGACCACGGTTGGAACCGAATCCACCGGGTACAGCGACTGGTCAGGGTACATGGACTCGGCGGAGTTGTTGTCCGCGGCCACTTGCCAGCCCGACAGGTAGATGGCCTGGATGCCGGCCTTGACCTGCTGCACAGCCTGGCCGCCGGTCAGGGCGCCCATGCAGTTGACGAAATCTTTCTCGGGACGGAAGGCTGGCTTGGCGCCCTGGGTCACCAGGTTCCACAGCTTCTCGGCGCCCATCTTCGCGAAGGTGTGCTCAGGTTGAACCGAGCCACGCAGACGGACGACGTCAGCAGCGGAATAATTGCGCTTCACGCCTTTCCAGCGCGGGTTCTCAGCCCAGTCTTTTTCAAGGGCTGCAATTTGCTGTTCGCGTGTCAGTGCCATGGAAATAAACCTCGTCGCGTCTTGTATGGATGGTCGTTCTGGGCTGGAAGATTCCAGCTTGCCAATCGCACCCGTCATGGGTGTGAAGGGCTGCTCGCTGACCAGGAGGCTGGCATACAAGTCGGTCAAGGCGGGGTGGCGACGGGATGAACGATGGGCTCGAGGGGAAAGTGAGCAGGTAGAGGCGAACTGCGGGCGCATTCGGGCGTCGTGGGCCTTTATACGAACTCAGAGTGATGCCGGGTTACCTAGTTACGCTTCCGTCCCTCGGGACAACTTCGTTCCAGTCGCAACCTCGTCAAACACACCTTGTGGGCGGTACAGACACGAATCGGCTCGCAGGGTGGTTGCAAGCATCGATCCGAAGGCCCTTGCCAGGGCCCCTGATTAGCGGGAGCGAGGCCATCATGCCTTCGGTTTTTTGGCTCGTCAAACGTTTTGTAGTGCTTTTTTTTGAGCACTACATCTTTGGTCTAATACGACTCATCAGTCAGTTTCTGGTGCTTCAGTTCAAGGTATCGACCTTCACCCGCAGAATCATGTCGTCCCGGCCTTGGGTCGAGTAGCTGCGGGTCAGGCCCTGTTTACCGGCCTGAGTCTGGCGATTCACCCCGGCCAGGGTGATCCATTCGCCAAGGCGTCCGCTGACGGTTGTGTCGGTACTTTGCACGTTCACTACATCGGGACGTTCCTGGCTCATGCGGTCACGGTTGGTACTGATGCTCAGATGAACGGTCTCGCCGGTGACGCTGGCGGTGACGTAGAAACCTTGGGTGACGTTGCGGTATTCGGTCTGGCTTTGCATGCGGCCGTAGCCGTCAGTCTGGTTGCTGGTGAAAGGCACGCTCTGGCCGACCTGGATCAGCGCTGGTTGGCCTTCACTGGCCTGGATCTGCTGTACGCCGCCGTCACGGCTGGCCGTGCTGCGGTTGATGATGCGGGTCTGGCTGGGCGCGGCGCCGTTGATCGAGTAGCCCTGGTCGCCCTGCAGGTTGTTTTCGTTGGTGTCTACGGTGATCAGCAAGCGCTTGGGAGCGGTGTCCAATTGAGCCAGGAATTGCCGGAGTTCTTCGATCTTGCCAGGCTCGGCGTTGACGATCAGTTGGTTGCCGTAGGCGCTGACCTGGCCGTCCTTGCCGATGAAGTTCTGCGCCACCGGCAGCAGGTCGGCGCTGGTGCGGTAGTTCAGTGGCACGACTTGCGTGTCGGCCATGACTGACAGGCTGCAACCGAGCAGGAGGGTGGTCAGCAAGGTGCGTAGGGACATGTCCATTTCTCCGCGAGACAAAGGCTTGATATTGCCAGTTTGTCGGCCCCGAGTGGGGCAAGTTGAATGGTAGACGGCAAAACGCCCCGGCATTGGAGGATGGCGGGGCGTTTTGGGCGTTGCAGGATGCTTTTGTGGCGAGGGGATTTATCCCCGCTGGGCTGCGAAGCAGCCCCAAATCAGTCGCTGCGGTGTGTCAGTTTGAATCCAAGCAGCTTCATTGGGGTTGCTGCGCAACCCAGCGGGGATGAATCCCCTCGCCACAGGGTGTTGTGTTGTTGCTTTCAGCTGTCTCAGGCCGAGCGCCGCACCATGTCCACGTGCGGAATGCCGGCTTCGAGAAACTCCTCGCTGACCACTGCAAACCCCAGTCGCTCATAGAACGGCGTGGCGTGCACCTGGGCACTGAGCATCTGCTGCTTGAGCCCGCGTTTCTCGGCCTCGGCGATCACTGCCTGCATCAGCGCGTCGCCGACCTTCAGCCCGCGCCAATCCTTGAGGACTGACACCCGGCCGATATGGCCGTCGGTCAACAGGCGCGCGGTGCCGATCGGGAAGTCGCCTTCGAGAGCCAGGAAATGCACGGCGTCCTGATCATCCGAATCCCACTCCAGCTCCGGTGGTACGGATTGCTCGGCAATGAACACCGCTTCACGAATGCGCCGGATCTCGGCGTTATCCTTTTGCCAGTCTGCGACACGAACGTGAATTTTATTCATCGGCGAACCCCAGGCTGCCCTGCTTGACCAATTCATGGATGAGACCGCGACCGTCTTCATCGGCCAGCCATGGGCCGAGGTTTTCGATGTGCAGCGCGTCGGCGGCGCAGATCATCTTCAACAGGTCACGCAGCTTGCCAGGCAAGTAACGGCTCTGGCCACTGGCGAACAGCAGCAGGTCGTCGTCGACTTCCGACCAGGCCAGGCGGGCGCTCGGGTTGCGGATGATCACGGCGCCTTGTTCCAGGCCGGCCAGCAAGTCGTCTTCTTCCAGTTCCGGTCCCACCACCAATTCCGGGTAGCGTGGCTCGGTCATGAATTGGCCGAACCAGGTCAGCAGCAAGCGCTCGTCGCTCATGTGTTCGGCCAGCAGGCCCTTGAGGCGGTCCAAGGCGTCGTGCTGGATCTGGTGCGGGTCGGCCACCGGGCGCGCATCGGCATCGGTGTAACGCTCTTCATCAGGCAGGAACTGGCTTAGGAAGTCGGTGAAGTGGGTCAGGACTTCGGCGGCGCTCGGTGCGCGGAAGCCGACCGAGTAAGTCATGCAATCGTCCATGGCGACGCCGCAATGAGCCAGGCGTGGCGGCAGGTAGAGCATGTCGCCGGGTTCCAGGACCCACTCGTCGGTGGCCTCGAAATTGGCGAGGATGCGCAGGTCCGCGTGGGGCAGCAGCGGGCTTTCGGAGTCGCACATCTGGCCGATCTTCCAGTTGCGCTTGCCATGGCCTTGCAGCAGGAATACGTCGTAATTGTCGAAGTGCGGGCCCACACCGCCACCCGGGGCGGCGAAGCTGATCATCACGTCGTCGATGCGCCAGCTCGGCAGGAAGCGGAAATGCTCCAGCAGCTCGCTGACTTCCGGGACGAATTGATCGACCGCCTGCACCAGCAAGGTCCACTCGCGCTCGGGCAGTTTGCTGAATTCATCTTCGGCGAACGGGCCGCGACGCAACTCCCACGGGCGCTCGCCGTGCTCGATCACCAGGCGCGATTCGACCTCTTCTTCCAAGGCAAGGCCGGCCAGTTCGTCGGCATCGATCGGGCTTTCGAAATCAGGAATCGCCTGGCGGATTAGCAGGGGTTTTTTCTGCCAGTAGTCGCGCAGGAACTCCCGTGCCGTGATACCGCCCAGGAGTTGCAGTGGAATGTCAGGATTCATGTGTAACCTATTGAAAAAATATACTTTTCAGACGCGAATAAAAACGCCCGGCGCGGCCGGGCGTCTCAAAGGTGAAGCGGTGTGTCAGATGCGCTTGGCTTGCGCCGCCGCGTTGCCGATGTAGCTGGCCGGGGTCAGCTTTTTCAGCTCGGCCTTGGCTTCGGCTGGCATGTCCAGGCCATCGATGAAAGTCTGCAGTGCCTCAGGGCTGATGCCCTTGCCACGGGTCAGTTCTTTCAGCTTTTCATACGGGTTTTCGATGTTGTAGCGACGCATCACAGTCTGGATCGGCTCGGCCAGGACTTCCCAGCAGGCGTCCAGGTCGGCGGCGATCTTCTGCTCGTTGAGCTCCAGCTTGCTGATGCCCTTGAGGCTGGCTTCGTAGGCGATGACGCTGTGGGCGAAACCCACGCCCAGGTTGCGCAGCACGGTGGAGTCGGTCAGGTCGCGCTGCCAGCGGGAGATCGGCAGCTTGCTCGCCAGGTGCTGGAACAGCGCGTTGGCGATGCCCAGGTTGCCTTCGGAGTTTTCGAAGTCGATCGGGTTGACCTTGTGCGGCATGGTCGAGGAACCGATTTCGCCGGCAATGGTGCGCTGCTTGAAGTAACCCAGGGAGATGTAGCCCCAGATGTCGCGGTCGAAGTCGATCAGGATGGTATTGAATCGCGCGATCGCATCGAACAGCTCGGCGATGTAGTCGTGTGGCTCGATCTGGGTGGTGTACGGGTTGAAGCTCAGGCCCAGCTCGTCTTCGATGAAGGCGCGGGCGTTGGCTTCCCAGTCGATGTCCGGGTAGGCCGACAGGTGGGCGTTGTAGTTGCCCACGGCGCCGTTGATCTTGCCCAGCAGCGGCACGGCGGCCACCTGGGCGATCTGGCGCTCCAGGCGGTAGACCACGTTCGCCAGTTCCTTGCCCAGGGTGGTCGGCGAAGCCGGTTGACCGTGGGTGCGCGACAGCATCGGCACGTCGGCGAAACGGATCGCCAGCTCGCGGATGGCCTGGGCGGTCTGGCGCATCAGCGGCAGCAGCACATCGTCACGGCCTTCGCGCAGCATCAGGGCGTGGGACAGGTTGTTGATGTCCTCGCTGGTGCAGGCAAAGTGGATGAACTCACTGACGTTGGCCAGCTCCGGCAGCTTGGCCGCCTGCTCCTTGAGCAGGTATTCGATCGCCTTGACGTCGTGGTTGGTGGTGCGCTCGATCTCTTTGACGCGCTCGGCGTGCTCCAGGGCGAAATTGTCGGCCAGGGCGTTCAGCACCGCGTTGGCTTCGGCGGAAAAGGCCGGGACTTCGCCAATGCCAGGGTGGGCGGCCAGGCGCTGGAGCCAGCGCACTTCAACCAGGACGCGGGCACGGATCAGGCCGTACTCGCTGAAAATCGGGCGCAGGGCCTGGGTTTTGCCGGCGTAGCGGCCGTCTACAGGGGAAACCGCAGTGAGCGAAGAGAGCTGCATGGGGTGTTCTCGGACAGTCGGGCAACGAAATGGGGCGCGTATCATACATGAAAACAGACGCCGGTCCGTCGCCAACTGACCGGCGTATTACGCGTAACGAGATAAAGCTGTTTATTACCTGTGGCGAGGGAGCTTGCTCCCG
>NZ_JAOSHO010000260.1 GCF_025917275.1 Pseudomonas agronomica
GCTTGATGACCCGCGTCGGCCGAAAAACTACAGCGACCAGCAATACCTCAAGAGCGCCGAGGAAATGGCGGAGCTGTTCAGCGACCTGCCCGAAGCGCTGGAAAACACCGTCGAGATCGCCAAGCGCTGCAACATCGAAGTGAAGCTGGGCAAGCACTTCCTGCCCAACTTCCCGATTCCCGATGGGATGACCATCGATGAATATTTCCGCAAGGTCTCGTTCGACGGCCTCGAAGAACGCCTCAGCGTCCTGCTGCCCAAGGACACCACCGAAGATTACGAAGCCAAGCGCCAGGTCTATGTCGATCGGTTGAATTTCGAGCTGGATATCATCATCCAGATGGGGTTCCCCGGTTACTTCCTGATCGTGATGGACTTTATCCAGTGGGCCAAGAGCAACGGCGTGCCGGTAGGCCCTGGCCGGGGGTCGGGTGCCGGGTCGCTGGTGGCCTATGTGCAGAAGATTACCGACCTCGACCCGCTGGAATATGACCTGCTGTTCGAACGTTTCCTCAACCCGGAACGGGTTTCCATGCCCGACTTCGACGTCGACTTCTGCATGGACGGCCGCGACCGGGTGATCGACTACGTGGCCGAGAAATACGGCCGCAACGCGGTGAGCCAGATCATTACCTTCGGTTCCATGGCTGCCAAGGCTGTGGTGCGCGACGTGGCGCGGGTGCAGGGCAAGTCCTACGGTCTGGCGGATCGCCTGTCGAAGATGATCCCGTTCGAAGTCGGCATGACCCTGGAAAAAGCCTACGAGCAGGAAGAAATCCTCCGGGACTTCATCAAGGTCGATGAGGAAGCTGCGGAAATCTGGGAGATGGCCCGCAAGCTTGAAGGCGTCGTGCGTAACGTCGGCAAGCACGCTGGTGGCGTGGTGATCGCGCCGACCAAGCTGACGGACTTCTCGCCGATCTATTGCGATGAAGAGGGCGACGGCCTGGTCACCCAGTTCGACAAGGATGACGTCGAGGCGGCGGGCCTGGTGAAGTTCGACTTCCTTGGCCTGCGGACCCTGACCATCATCGATTGGGCGCTGAAGACCATCAACCGCGACCGGGCCAAGGTTGGCGAAGAGCCGCTGGACATCGCCTTCATTCCGCTGGACGACAAGCCGACCTACAGCCTGTTGCAGAAAGCTGAAACCACGGCTGTGTTTCAGCTTGAATCCCGGGGGATGAAGGAGCTCATCAAGAAGCTCAAGCCCGACTGCCTGGAAGACTTGATCGCACTGGTGGCCCTGTTCCGTCCGGGCCCGCTGCAATCGGGCATGGTGGATGACTTCATCAACCGCAAGCACGGTCGCGCCGAGCTGGCGTACCCGCACCCCGATTACCAGTACGAGGGCTTGAAGCCAGTACTGGCGCCGACCTACGGCATCATCCTGTACCAGGAACAGGTGATGCAGATTGCCCAGGTGATGGCCGGCTACACCCTCGGCGGCGCGGACATGCTGCGTCGTGCCATGGGTAAGAAAAAACCCGAAGAGATGGCCAAGCAGCGCGGTGGCTTCATCGAAGGTTGTGCGAACAACGGCATCGATGCGGACCTAGCGGGCAACATTTTCGACCTGGTGGAAAAGTTCGCCGGCTACGGCTTCAACAAATCCCACTCCGCCGCCTATGGCCTGGTCTCGTACCAGACCGCATGGCTGAAGGCACATTACCCGGCGCCGTTCATGGCGGCGGTACTCTCGGCGGATATGCACAACACCGACAAGGTCGTGACCTTGATCGAAGAAGTGCGGACCATGAAGCTGCGCCTCGACGCACCGGACGTGAACGCTTCGGAGTTCAAGTTCACGGTGAACGACGAAGGCCGCATCATCTATGGCCTCGGCGCGATCAAGGGCGTGGGCGAAGGGCCGGTGGAGGCGATTACCGAAGCGCGCCAGGACGGGCCGTTCAAGGATCTGTTCGATTTCTGCGCCCGGGTCGATCTCAAGCGCATCAACAAGCGCACCCTCGACGGTTTGATCCGCAGCGGCGCGCTGGATCGCCTGGGGCCTTACTTCCACGATGAGCCGAAGGCCTACCAGGCCAATATCGACCGCAACCGCGCGGTCTTGCTGGCGGCGATGGAAGAGGCGATCAAGGCCGCCGAACAGACTGCCCGCACCCACGACAGCGGCCACGCCGACCTGTTTGGCGGGCTGTTCGTCGAGGAGGACGCCGACGTCTACGGCAACCATCGCAAGGCCAAGGAGCTGACCCTCAAGGAACGCCTCAAGGGTGAGAAAGACACCTTGGGCCTCTACCTGACCGGTCACCCGATCGACGAATACGAAGGCGAGATCCGCCGCTTCGCCCGCCAGCGCATCATCGACCTGAAGCCGGCTCGCGACACGCAAACGGTCGCCGGCATGATCATCGCCCTGCGGGTGATGAAAAACAAAAAGGGCGACAAGATGGGTTTCATCACCCTCGACGACCGCTCCGGGCGCATCGAGGCGTCGTTGTTCGCCGATGCGTTCCATTCCGCGCAGTCGTTGTTGCAGACGGATGCGATGGTCGTCGTGGAAGGAGAGGTGAGTAACGACGACTTTTCCGGTGGCCTGCGGCTGCGGGTCAAGCGCGTGATGAGCATGGAGGATGCCCGTACCAACCTGGCCGAGAGCCTGCGCCTGAAGTTGCAAACCCAGGATCTGAAAGGCGATCAGCTACGCTGGCTGGGCGAGTTGTTCAAGCGCCATCGCGGTGCTTGCCCGATCACCATGGAGTATGTACGACCCGACGCCAAGGCCGTGCTGCAGTTCGGCGAAGGTTGGCGGATCGATCCGGCGGATGCGTTGATTCAAGCCTTGCGTGACCAGTTCGGCAAAGACAACGTCTTCCTCCAATACCGTTGACGGCCAGGGGCCACTTCCGTATTCGGAGCGCCCCTGACCTCGACTCGAATTTTTAATCTCGACCTGAACGCGCCTCTCCCTTAAGGTAGGGCGCGAATAGACAACCGGCCGGCCCAAGCTCTCTTGGACGTCGACCCAAGACGGACGCCTATGAACCCGAATTTTCTAGATTTCGAACAGCCGATCGCCGACCTTCAAGCCAAGATCGAAGAGTTGCGCTTGGTCGGTAACGACAATTCGCTGAATATCGGCGATGAAATCTCTCGGCTGCAGGACAAGAGCCGCACGCTGACCGAAGACATCTTCGGCAAGCTGACCAGCTGGCAGATCGCGCGTCTGGCGCGTCATCCGCGTCGTCCCTACACCCTGGACTACATCGACCACATCTTCACCGAGTTCGATGAGCTGCACGGCGACCGTCACTTCTCCGACGACGCGGCGATTGTCGGCGGCGTTGCCCGCCTGGACGACCAGCCAGTGATGGTCATCGGTCACCAGAAGGGTCGCGAAGTGCGCGAGAAGGTGCGTCGCAACTTCGGCATGCCGCGTCCGGAAGGCTACCGCAAGGCCTGCCGCCTGATGGAAATGGCCGAACGTTTCAAGATGCCGATCCTGACCTTCATCGACACCCCGGGCGCCTACCCTGGCATCGACGCCGAAGAGCGCAACCAGAGCGAAGCGATCGCCTGGAACCTGCGCGTCATGGCCCGCCTGAAAACCCCGATCATCGCCACCGTGATCGGCGAAGGCGGTTCGGGCGGTGCGTTGGCCATCGGTGTCTGCGACCAACTGAACATGCTGCAATATTCGACCTACGCGGTGATCTCGCCGGAAGGTTGCGCCTCGATCCTCTGGAAAACCGCCGAGAAGGCGCCGGATGCCGCTGAAGCCATGGGCATCACCGCCGAGCGTCTCAAAGGCCTGGGCATCGTTGATAAAGTGATCAATGAGCCAGTGGGCGGCGCCCATCGTGACCCGGCTGCAGCCGCTGCGCTGATTCGCGCCGAGCTGAGCTCGCAGCTGTCGATGCTCAAGAAATTCGACAACGAAGCGCTGCTGACCCGTCGCTATGAGCGGTTGATGAGCTACGGTCTCTGATCGAACTGCAACACCCCATGTGGGAGCGAGCTTGCTCGCGATAGCGGGCTATCAGTCAACTCATCCGTTGAATGTTTAACCGTCATCGCGAGCAAGCTCGCTCCCACAGTTGCTTTTGCCCCAGGCTGACTCCTATGCAATCAAACACGGATCTGCCCACTCGGCTTCTCACACAGTTATTCCCCTGGCGCAACGCCACTCATTGGCGCATCGCCTTCTCCGGTGGCCTCGATTCCACCGTCCTGCTGCACCTGCTCGCCTCCCTGGCCAGAACCCAAGGCCTGCCGCCTCTAAGCGCTATCCACGTCCATCATGGTCTCCAAGCCGTGGCCGATGCGTGGCCGGAGCACTGTCGCAAGGTTTGCGAGGCCCTTGGGGTGCCGCTGCAAGTGGTCAGCGTGGAGGTCCGGCCCGGCGCCAGCGTCGAGCGTGCGGCCCGGGACGCGCGTTACGCGGCTTTCATCGCCGCGACACAAGAGAACGACATACTGCTTACGGCCCAGCACCGGGACGATCAAGCCGAGACGTTGTTGTTTCGTTTACTGCGCGGGGCAGGGGCACGGGGCTTGGCGGCGATCCCGAGGCAACGTCCCTTGGGACAGGGATATCTGCTGCGACCATTGCTCGACGTGTCTCGTGCGGAGCTGGAGGCCTATGCCAGCCGGCATGGCTTGAGCTGGGTCGAGGACCCTTCCAACGATGACCATCGCTACGCCCGTAATTACCTGCGCCAGCGGGTCTTTCCGGTCCTGGCCGAGCAGTGGCCCCAGGCATCGATGACCCTCGCCCGTAGCGCCGCGCACCTGAGCGAGGCGCAAGGGTTGCTGGATGAGTTGGCGCAGATCGATCTGGAACGGGCCCTGAGCGCCAGCGCATACGACTGGCTCGGGTTGCGCTCTCTTGAACTGGCGCCTTTGCGAAATTTATCTCCGGCGCGCCAGCGCAACGCCTTGAGTCATTGGTTGGCATCGGTGACGAAGCTTCCCGACAGTGACCATTGGGCGGGTTGGGACTCGCTGCGTGATGCCAGGGAAGATGGCCACCCCGTCTGGCGATTTGCGGACGGAGAAATGCACCGGACCGGCGGACGCATCTGGTGGTTATCCGACCATTGGTTGCAGCCAGTCTCGGGGCCGATTGAATGGCTTGAGGTCGATCAGCCATTGTTGTTGCCGGGCAATGGTCGGGTGATTCTTCGCGGCGCGGCCCCTGCGGGCGCGCTTTGCATCCGCTACCGCCAGGGTGGCGAAGTGATGGAGCTGCCGGGGCGTGGACACCGGGATCTCAAGCGTTTGCTCAACGAAAACGGCGTGCCGGCGTTCGTCCGTGGTCGTTTGCCGCTCCTGTATCAGGACGAGCAATTGCTGGGGTTGGCCAACCTGCCGGGATTGGACAAGGACCCAAATGGCACTTGGCAATTGACCTGGCAGCCATGAAAGCCAAGATCTGGGTTTGAGCTGAAAGGGGCTTTCCGGTAGACTACGCTCCCTTCTTGATACAACTTCTGTGGATTCGCCTGAATTGCAGGAGTTGCCGATTACCAAGCAGTCTTTGCTGGGCGATTCCAAAAAATGTGTAGCGAACAACGTACCGGTGATTTCACCTCCGGTCTGTCCCGACGCGGCGGTTTTTTTGAAAGGTGCACTGTGATTAATGCAGGTGATCGGGGGCTTCGGCCTTCCTTCGCTTTCCCCGGCGGCTCGGACCGCTTTAACGCAGACTTCTAGGGTTTTTCATGACGCGCTACATATTCGTCACGGGCGGTGTTGTTTCTTCATTGGGGAAAGGCATTGCCTCGGCTTCATTGGCGGCCATCCTGGAGGCGCGGGGACTTAAGGTCACCATGCTCAAGCTGGACCCGTACATCAACGTCGACCCGGGCACCATGAGCCCGTTCCAGCACGGTGAAGTGTTCGTCACCCACGACGGCGCCGAGACCGACCTGGACCTGGGCCACTACGAGCGGTTCATCCGCACGACCATGACCCAGAACAACAACTTCACCACCGGCCGTGTCTACGAGCACGTCCTGCGCAAAGAGCGTCGTGGTGACTACCTGGGCGCGACCATCCAGGTCATCCCGCACATCACCGACGAAATCAAGCGCCGCATCATCAAGGGTGCCGGCGACGCGGACGTGGCGATGGTCGAGATCGGCGGCACCGTGGGCGACATCGAGTCCCAGCCGTTCCTCGAAGCTATCCGCCAGTTGCGTTTCGAAATCGGCGCCAAGCGCGCGATGCTGATGCACCTGACCCTGGTGCCGTACATCGCCACTGCCGGTGAAACGAAGACCAAGCCAACCCAGCACTCGGTCAAGGAACTGCGTTCCATCGGCCTGCAGCCGGACGTGCTGGTCTGCCGCTCCGATCATCCGATCGATATGTCCTCGCGTCGCAAGATCGCCCAGTTCACCAACGTGGAAGAACGTGCGGTCATCGGCCTGGAAGACGCCGACACCATCTACAAGATCCCGGGCATCCTGCACTCCCAGGGCCTCGATGACTTCGTCGTCGAGCGCTTCGGCCTGCAATGCGCCAGTGCCGACCTGTCCGAGTGGGACGCCGTGGTCGATGCCAAGCTCAACCCTGAGCATGAAGTCACCATCGCCATGGTCGGCAAGTACATGGAACTGCTGGACGCCTACAAGTCGCTGATCGAAGCGATGAGCCATGCCGGCATCAGCAACCGCACCAAGGTCAACCTGCGCTACATCGATTCCGAAGATATCGAGAACCAGGGCACCGGCCTGCTCGAAGGCGCCGATGCGATCCTCGTGCCGGGCGGTTTTGGCCTGCGTGGCGTGGAAGGCAAGATCACCGCGGTGCAATACGCCCGCGAGAACAAGGTGCCGTACCTGGGCATCTGCCTGGGCATGCAAGTGGCGGTCATCGAGTTCGCCCGTAACGTGATGGGCTGGAAAGACGCCAACTCCACCGAATTCGATCGTGCCAGTGGCCACCCGGTCGTGGGCCTGATCACCGAGTGGGAAGACGCCACCGGTGCCGTCGAAGTCCGTACCGAAAGCTCGGACCTGGGCGGCACCATGCGCCTCGGCGCGCAGGAGTGCCTGCTCGAAGCCGGCTCCAAGGTGCACGATTGCTACGCCAAGGACGTGATCGTCGAGCGTCATCGCCACCGCTACGAAGTGAACAACAACCTGCTGCCACAGTTGATGGAAGCTGGCTTGAAGATTTCCGGTCGTTCCGGTGACGGCGCGCTG
>NZ_JAOSHO010000261.1 GCF_025917275.1 Pseudomonas agronomica
AAGCTCGCTCCCACAGGGTATCTTTTTCCCAGGCATGGGCACCGCCTGTCGCCTTTGCGGAATTGCGCCTGTCGCCCTCCTGTCGATTTCAAAGAATCCATTAAAAAACCGGAAATCGACGCGCCATTCGTGCAGGAGGCCTCCATGCATATCCACCACCTGAACTGCGGTTGCATGTGCCCGGTGGGCGGGAGGCTGTTCGACGGTTACAGCCGGGGGCTGACGGCGTGCCTGGTGTGTCATTGCCTGCTGATTGAAACCGACCGCAACGGCCTGGTCCTGGTGGACACCGGTTTTGGCCAGCGGGATGTGCAGACTCCCGAGCGACTGAGTCGATTTTTCCGGACGTTCAATAACATCAAGTTCGAACATCGCCTGACGGCGTTGGATCAGGTGCGGCGCCTGGGTTTCGATGCCAACGACGTGCGGCATATCCTGCTGACGCATCTGGATTTCGATCACGCGGGCGGGCTGCAGGACTTTCCCCAGGCGCGGGTGCACGTGATGCGCGACGAAATGGCGACGGCGCGCGCCGCCGACAATTGGATCAGCCGACGCCGGTTCGAGGCACGCCAGTGGCAGGGCGTCGATAACTGGGAGTTCTACGCCCCCGATGGGGACACCTGGTTCGGTTTCGATTCGGTGCGGGCGTTGATCGGTGCCGAAGAAGAGGACATTTTCCTGGTGCCATTGCAGGGCCATACGGCAGGACACGCCGGGATCGCCGTGCGCACGGCCGACGGTTGGATGCTGCATGCCGGCGACGCGTATTTTTTTCACGATGAAGTCCATCAAGCCGAGCGCCGTTGCCCGCTGGGCCTGAAGTTCTATCAATACATGATGGACACCTACCGCTCGGCACGGATGCGCAACCAGGATCGCCTGCGGGAACTGGCGCGGGTCCAGGACGGGCACGTCGAAATCTTTTGCAGCCACGATGCCAGGGAGTGGGAGAAGGCAATACTTCAGTCGCGTACGGTGCGGGTTGATTCCACGGCAATGCCTTCTGCCGCTGGTAGACAATCCTCCTGACCCGCCCAAGCCATAACCGCTTTCCCTTTGCCCACGTCTCGTGGGCTTTTTTTTGTCGGCAATGCCGTTCGTCACCGTATCAGGATGTTTCTTTCAACTAAGGCGTGGGGGGCAATTCTAAAAATCGTGTACCCAACAACACTGCTGAAAGGAGAAGGCCATGCCTGCTTCTCATGATCTCTATCAGGATTTGAATTGCAGCAAAGAGGCGGTTCAACAGCGGCGCCAGCAAGACCCGGAGCTTGATCGCCTGCTCGATGAATACACGGATGTGGATAACCAAGTGTTGGCGGCCGAATCGATTTCGGCGGGCAACGTCGAGGGTGACGATATCCGCAAACTCAAGGAGCAGCGCCTGTCGATCAAAGACAAGATCGCGCTGCAACTGGCAAACAACCCATAAGCGAAGCCCAAGACATGCGAACTCGACTGCCTTGTTACGTATCAAGGTTGTTGCTGGTCGGCGGGATGCTGTTGCTCGGCGGTTGCGACATGGTGTTGTTCAATCCCAAGGGACAGGTCGGCGTTGACCAACGCAACTTGATCATTCTCTCGACGTTGTTGATGTTGCTGGTGGTGGTGCCGGTGATTGTCATGGCGTTCATCTTTTCGGTGAAATACCGGGCTTCTAACACGAAGGCGAAATACACGCCGGAGTGGGGCCACTCGCGCAAGATCGAAACCGTGGTCTGGGGTGTGCCGCTGGTGATCATCATCATTCTGGGCGTGGTCACTTGGAAGTCCACCCATGCGCTCGACCCTTATCGGCCACTGGATTCCGACGTGAAGCCGTTGGTGGTGCAGGTGGTCGCCACCGATTGGAAATGGCTGTTCATCTACCCGGAACTGGGCATCGCCTCGGTCAATGAACTGGCCATGCCGCTGGACACGCCGGTGAACTTTCGCGTGACGTCCGACGGCGCCATGACCTCGTTCTTCATTCCTGCGTTGGGTGGGCAGATCTATGCCATGGCCGGCATGCAGACCCAACTGCACCTGATCGCCAACGAGGCTGGGGAATATCGAGGCATCGCCGCCAACTACAACGGCCCGGGCTTTTCCGACATGCACTTCCGGACCCTGGCCACTGATGCGGCGGGCTTCGACAAGTGGGTCGCCGACGTACGGGCAGGGCAGGGGCGGTTGGACAAGGACAGTTATGCCCGGCTGGCCCGGCCCACGGTCAAGCACCCGGTCGAACACTACGCCTCGATCCAGCCGGACTTGTTCCAGAGCATCATCGACAAGTACGAGGGCATGAACCGTTCCCGTGAAGTCGAGCATCGCATGGAGCACCTGCAAGGCAGTATCGAATCACCCGTCGGGGCCCGGCAACAGGGGCAGTAACACCATCTGGAGTAGAACAGCATGTTTGGAAAATTGACGCTTGAGGCGATCCCGACGGATGAGCCCATCATCATGTGGACCCTCGCCGTAGTGGGGCTGATCGCCTTGGCGGGCATCGGTGCGATCACCTACCTGCGCAAATGGACCTACCTGTGGAAAGAGTGGTTTACCTCGGTGGACCACAAGCGCATCGGCGTGATGTACATCGTCGTGGGCCTGGTGATGCTGCTGCGCGGCTTTTCCGACGCGATCATGATGCGCACGCAACAGGCCATGGCGTCCGACGGTTCACCCGGCTACCTGCCGCCGGAGCACTACGACCAGATCTTCACCGCCCATGGCGTGATCATGATTTTCTTCATGGCGATGCCGTTGGTGGTGGGCTTGATGAACATCGTCGTGCCCTTGCAGATCGGCGCCCGGGACGTGGCGTTCCCGTTCCTCAATGCGTTGAGTTTCTGGTTGTTCGTCGCCGGGGCGATGTTGGTGAACGTCTCCCTGGCGGTCGGTGAGTTCGCCCGCACGGGTTGGGTGGCTTATCCACCGCTGTCGGGGCTTTCCTACAGTCCCGGGGTCGGGGTGGATTACTACATCTGGTCCTTGCAGATATCCGGGGTCGGGACGTTGCTCACCGGGGTGAATTTCTTCGTCACGATCCTGAAAATGCGTACACCGGGCATGACCCTTTTCCGTATGCCGGTGTTCACCTGGACGGTGCTGTGCACGGCGGTGCTGATCCTCGCGTCGTTCCCGATCCTCACCGCCACGTTGTTCATGCTCAGTCTCGACCGCTACCTGGACATGCACTTCTTCACCAATGAGCTGGGCGGCAACCCGATGATGTACGTCAACCTCATCTGGGCCTGGGGCCACCCGGAGGTGTACATCCTGATCCTGCCGGCGTTCGGCATCTTCTCCGAGGTCGCGTCGACCTTCAGCCGCAAGCGCCTGTTCGGCTATCACTCGCTGGTGTGGGCAACGATCGTCATCACCATCCTGTCGTTCATTGTCTGGGTGCACCACTTCTTCACCATGGGCTCGGGGGCGAACGTCAACGCGTTCTTCGGCATCATGACCATGATCATCGCCGTGCCCACCGGGGTGAAAATCTTCACCTGGCTGTTCACCATGTACCGCGGGCGGGTGCGCTTTGAAACGCCGATGCTGTGGACGGTGGGCTTTATCGTCACCTTCAGCATCGGCGGCATGACCGGCGTGCTGCTGGCGGTGCCCGGGGCGGATTTCCTGCTGCACAACAGCCTCTTCCTGATCGCCCACTTCCACAACGTGATCATCGGCGGTGCGGTGTTCGGCTATATGTGCGGCCTGACCTACTGGTTCCCCAAGGCGTTCGGCTTCAAGCTCCACGACCGCTTGGGCCGGGCGGCGTTCTGGTGCTGGATCACCGGGTTCTATTTCGCCTTCATGCCGTCTTACTTCCTTGGCTTCATGGGCATGACCCGGCGCCTGAACCACTTCAACGTGCCCGAATGGGAGCCATGGCTGCTGGCGGAGTTGCTGGGCGTGGGCATCATCCTTTGCGGGGTCAGCTGCCAGATCCTGCAGTTCTACTTCAGCATCCGCCAGCGCCACCAGAACCGCGACTTGACGGGGGATCCGTGGGACGGGCGCACGCTGGAGTGGTCAACCGCCTCGCCGCCGCCGTTCTACAACTTCGCCCAGCAACCGGTGGTGGAGGGTATCGATGCCTATTGGGGCATGAAGGAGCGCGGCCAGAAAACCGCCGTCGAGGCCGATTTCCAGAACATCCACATGCCGCGCAACACCGCCATGGGCCTGGTCATCAGTCTGTTCAGCCTGATCATGTGCTTTGCCCTGGTCTGGCATATCTGGTGGCTGGCCATCGTCGGGCTCGTCGCCACCGTCGGTGGCGTGATCTGGCGCAGCGCCGATGACGACATCGACTACTACGTGCCTGCCGAGGAGGTGGCGCGCATCGAAAATCAACGCATCAAGATGTTGGCGGAGGCTTGATCATGTCCAATCTCGTCCAGCCAAACGCCACCGCGCCGGAATCCGAACACGGCCATTCGGACGCCAGCTCCATGACCCTGTTCGGGTTCTGGATCTACCTTATGACCGACTGCATTCTGTTCGCAACGCTGTTTGCGACCTATGCGGTGCTCGGGCAAAGCGTTGCCGGTGGGCCTGGTGCCGCCGATATTTTCGAATTGCCCTACGTCCTCACGGAAACTTTCATCCTGCTGTTCAGCAGCATTACCTACGGCTTCGCCATGCTTGCGCTGAGCGCCGGGCAGAAGCAAAAGGTCCTCGCCTGGCTCGGCCTGACCTTCGTCCTCGGCCTGGCGTTTATCGGGATGGAAGTCCATGAGTTCCAGAAGCTCATCGGTGAGGGCTACGGCCCGAACCGCAGCGCCTTTCTCACCGGGTTCTTCACGCTGGTGGGGACTCACGGCCTGCACGTCACCACCGGTCTGATCTGGATGGCGGTGGTGATGTTCCAGGTCCAACGCAACGGCCTCACCACGGTGAACGCCACCCGCATGGGCTGCCTGAGTCTGTTCTGGCACTTCCTCGACGTGGTGTGGATCTGCGTGTTTACCGTGGTCTATCTGTTTGGAGTGATGTAAATGAGCAACCTTCATGGCAGCGTCGACGCCAGCCACGGCAGCGTGAAATCCTACCTCACCGGGTTTGTGCTGTCGGTCATCCTCACCGTCATCCCGTTCGCCCTGGTGATGTATCCCACGCTGCCCAAGCCTGTGACGGCCGGCGTCGTGGCGATCTTCGCGGTGATCCAGGTCGTCGTGCACCTGATCTACTTCCTGCACCTCAACTTCTCACCGCATCAACGCTGGAACGTGACGGCGCTGGTGTTCTCCACCGTGGTGATTGCGCTGCTGGTGGGGCTGTCGCTGTGGATCATGTACAGCGTGCATCACAATATGCTGGCGCATTGAGCTCGCTCTTTCTGGCAAAAGAGCCTGCCACGGCGGCGCCCTGTAGGAGCTGCCGAGCGAAGCGAGGCTGCGATCTTTCACTGCCTCCAAGCAAAGATCAAAAGATCGCCGGCTTCGCCAGCTCCTACACTGCCCAGCGGGAGCAAGCTCCCTAGCCAGGTAAGCGGTGCCTCAGGACAGGGTTATCTCAAGTCCACCAATACCGAACCAGATGGAAGAAGATCGGCGCGGCGAAGCACACCGAGTCCAGGCGGTCGAGCATGCCGCCGTGGCCCTCGATCATGTGGCCCCAATCCTTGACCCCACGGTCGCGCTTGATCGCCGACATGACGATGCCGCCGGCAAAACCCAGCAGGTTGATCAGCAACGCGATGAGGAACGACTGCCACGGATTGAACGGCGTGATCCACCACAGCGCACCGCCGATCAGCGAGGCCAGGAAAATACCACCGGCAAAACCTTCCACGGTTTTCGAGGGTGACAGGTTGGGCGCGATCTTGTGCTTGCCGAACAGCTTGCCGCAGACGTACTGCAACACATCGGATAGTTGCACCACGATCACCAGGTAGGCGATCAGCAACAAATTGCGTCCTTCAAAACCGGCGATGTCCAGGGTCAGCAGCGCCGGCACAAAGGAAATGCAGAACACCGCGATCATCAACCCCCACTGCACTTTCGAAGCGCGTTCCAGGAAGTGCGTGCTGTCGCCGCCCAGCGACGCGAGGATCGGCAGCAGCAGGAACACGTACACCGGAATGAAGATGGAGAACAGCCCGTACCAGTCGTAGTAGATCAACAGGTACTGCAGCGGCAGCGCCAGGTAGAACGCCGCCACCAGGGCCGGGTAATCACTGCGCCGCGTCGGGGTAAGCGTGAGGAATTCCCGCAGCGCATAGAACGACACCGCGTAGAACAGCAGGATCACCGCGGCGTTACCCAGCCAGAACGCGATGCCGATCACCAGCACCATGATCCACCAGGCGTTGATCCGCGCGTTGAGGTTCTCGATGACCGAGTTCGGTGCGCCTTTGGTCCGCAGCTTGAGAATGAAACCGACCAACGAGGCCAGCACCAGGATCGCGCCGATCCCGCCAAACAACATCAGGGTATATCGATCCATGTCAGACGTGCTCCGGGGCCAGTGCCAGCAGTGCGGCACGGCTGCGTTCTAGAAATTGCTCTTTGCTTTCGCCTTCACCGATGCTCAGTGGCGCGCCGAAACTGGTCGTGCACAGCAGCGGCAACGGCAACACGCGGCCCTTGGGCATGACGCGGTTGAGGTTGGCGATCCACACCGGGATCACCTCCACCTCGGGGTGGCTTTTCATCAGGTGGTAGATCCCGCTCTTGAACGGCAGCAAGCCTTCATCCGGGTTGCGCGTGCCTTCGGGGAAGATGATCAGCGAGTCGCCGTTTTCCAGCGCGTCGAGCATCGGTTGCAAGGGGCTGTAGGAAGGATCCTTGCGCTCGCGGTCCACCAATACGCCGTTGAACACCCGGTTGATGATGTAGCGGCGCACCGGGCTGGTTTGCCAGTAATCGGCCCCGGCGACCGGTCGGGTGAGCTTGCGCAGCGCCGGCGGCAGCGAGGCCCAGAGCAACACGAAGTCACCGTGGCTGCTGTGGTTGGCGAAATAGATCCGCTGCACGGGCTTGGGCGCGCAGCCGAGCCACAGGCTGCGAGCGCCGGTGACCATCCGCGCGGCGGAGGTGATGAGGTTGGCGACCACGGGTTCGAACATGAGGATTCCTTGTCCTGAAAGCTTGAAGTTATGCGATATCTATCGCAGACAAACAATGTGGCGAGGGAG
>NZ_JAOSHO010000262.1 GCF_025917275.1 Pseudomonas agronomica
CCCGAGCCCTGGCATCGGAGGGCAGCGGCCGACCTTCGACCAGGATCTGCCCACTGTCGGCTGGCAGCAGACCAAGCAAGGTCGCGGCCACCGTACTTTTGCCACAACCGGACTCTCCCACCAGCGCGACCGTCTCACCGACCTGCACCTCCAGGCTGATGTGGTCGATAGCGGTCACCAGGCCATCGCGACTGGCGTAGGTCTTGTGCAACTGAGTGACGCTCAGCAGTGCGGGCTGTTTGTTGTTGTTCATAGCCGTTTACCTTTCAAAGAAGCCTCACACCTTGACCAAGGTGTTGTGGCAAGCCGCCCAGTGCTCCTCGCCGATTTCCACCCTCGGCGCAGCCTGGACGCAGCGCCCGGTGGCGCGTTCGCAGCGGGGGTTGAAGGCGCAGCCAGGCGGGGGAGCCGCCATGTTCGGCACCTGCCCCGGGATAAAGCCCAGGGGTTGGGGGCCCTGCCCCAGCTTTGGCACGGTGCCCATCAATTTCAGGGTGTACGGGTGTGCTGGTCGCTTGAACACCTGGCCCACCGGACCGCTCTCCACCACTTCACCGGCATACATCACCGCCACCCGGTCACAGAGCGAAGCCACGACGCCAAGGTTGTGGGTGATAAACAGAATCGCCAGGTCCTGCTCCCGGGCCAACTTGCGCAGCAGGGCGATGATCTGCGCCTGCACGGTGACGTCCAGCGCCGTGGTCGGCTCATCGGCGATCAGCAGTTTCGGCCGACAGGCCAGCGCCATGGCAATCACCACTCGCTGCAACTGGCCGCCAGACATCTGGTGCGGATACTTGCCTAACGCAAGAGCGGGATCGGGCATGCTCACCGCTTCCAGCGAGCTCAGCGCCTCGGCGCGAATCTGTGCCTTGCTCAGTTGCCGATGGCAGCCGATGACATCGAACATCTGCCGCCCGACCGTGAAGAACGGGTTGAGCGCCTTCATCGGATTCTGGAAGATCATCGCCGCGCCGCCGCCACGCAAAACCGCCAGCTGCGACGCCGACGCGCCGTTGACCTGCTGTCCGGCGACCTTGACACTGCCTCCCAGCCGAGCGGCCTCAGGCATCAATCCAAGGCAGGACATGGCCGTCATCGACTTGCCCGAACCCGACTCCCCCACCAACCCGAGGATCTCGCCGCGCCTGACCTTGAGGTCGATGCCGCGTACGGCCTTTACAGTCTTGAACAAACCAGGGAAGGACACCGTCAGTCCTTCCACTTCCAGCACCAGGTCCTGGGCTGCCTCGTTGTTCGAAGCAGCGAGAGACTCGAGCGTAGAAGTTTTCAAGGATTCGTTGATCATCAGCGCGTCCCCTTCTTTGGATCGAGCACATCGCGCAGTCCGTCACCCACCAGGTTGACGGCCAGCACCAGGACAAAAATCGCGACGCCGGGAAACAGCACCGTCCAGGGATTTTCGAGCAACTGTGAGCGCGACGCCGCGGCCATCAACCCCCATTCGACCATGGGCGGCTTGGCGCCCAGCCCGATAAAGCTCAGCGAGGCAGCGGCAAGAATGGTGTAGCCAAAGTCCATGGAGCCTTGCACGATCACAGGGGTGGTGGCATTGGGCAGGACATGGCGAAGCAAGATACGGCAGTGACTGACGCCCATGGCGCGGGCGGCTTGGATGTAGGTTTCCGAGCGAACCCGTACTACCGCACCGCGCATGATCCTCGCGTACCAGGGAAACCAGGAGACGGCGAGCGCCAGCATGGCGTTGGCCAATCCCGATCCCAGCGCAGCAGTGATAGCGATCGGCAACAACAACGGCGGAAAGGCCAGGAACACGTCAGAGACACGCATCAGCAGCGTATCGATTCGACCACCGAAGTAGCCGGAAACAAGCCCGATCGGAATCCCGATCAGCATCGCAATCAGCGTCACGCTTACTCCAATGATCAGCGAGGTGCGTGCGCCATAAAGCACCCGGGAAAGAATGTCGCGACCAAACTCGTCGGTGCCCATCCAGTGCGCCCAGTTGGGCGCGAGTAACTTCTGGGAAAAAACAATCTTGTTAGGCTCATAGGGAGCAAGCCAGGGGGCGAAGATGGCGGCCAGGATGATCAACAGCAATAACAGCGCGCCGAAAACAAACAACTTGTTATCGCAGGCAAACGCAAGGACCTTGATGCGCCATGACGGGGCTCGCGAGGGCATGGACAGGGACACGTCTTGGATACTCATTGGACTCGCAACCTCGGATCAACAAGGTGATACAAGAGATCAACAATCAGGTTGATCGACAGATAGGTCGTGGCCAGCACCAAGGTGGCGCCCATCACGGCGGGGAAATCATTCTGGGCAATCGAAAACACCACGAAGCCGCCCAGGCCGGGCCAATCGAAAACAAATTCGACGACTACCGCACCACCGAGCAGATAACCGAAGGTCAGGCCCACCACGGTCAGGAGCGGGATCATTGTCGCCTTCAGGGCATAGGCGTAGTGGATACGCCACTTGGGTACGCCGTAGGAAACGGCCGTGCGGATGTACTCCTCGGAGAGCACCTCTACCATCATGTTGCGAGTGATCCGAGTGACGGTGGCCAAGGTCACGACGACCAGAGTGAGCACGGGCAGCGTCAGGTGTTTGATGGCGCTCCACAGTGCTACGAAATTACCGGCCAGCAGCGTGTCGACCAGGTAAAAACCGGTCACACGCTCAAAGGGACTGTCGAGAAGAATGGAAGCATCGATACGTCCCTGCAGGGGCAGCCAGTTGAGCTTGCCGTAGAACAGCAGCTGCAAACCCATGGCCAGGATGAAAACGGGAAATGCCGTCCCGGCGATGGACCCCGCCCGCGCCACATTATCGATTGCTGAGTTCTGCCGCGCCGCTGAGATGACACCGATCGGCACCCCGAGCACCACCACCCAGAACATCGCCAGGAACGTCAGTTCGAATGTCGCGCCAACCCGCCTGACCACCTCCTCCACCACCGGTCGCCCGGTGCGCAAACTGGTGCCTAAATCACCCTGGAGAAGATTGCCGATGTAATTGAAGTATTGGATCGGCAGAGGTTTATCCAACCCGAGTTTTTCCCGCGCGACGGCAATTTGCTCCGCCGTGGGGTGATTTCCCAGCATCATCTCTACCGGGGAACCGGGAAGAGCTCGGCTCAGCACGAAGGTGATAGTCAACACGCCCAACAGAATGAAGAGCATGACTATCAATCGCTGGGCTATATACTTCGCCATTTAAACTACCTTTTGTGGCTAATAAACTTGGCCGTGACTTCTTACGCCCAGCATAAAGCCCTCAAGGCGAATCAACGCTTGAGGAATGACCGGGCGAATCAACCGACTATCGGATGTCAGGGCAAATCAGGCCTACCTCTACAACTTCATCGCAAACAGCTCGGCATTCAGCGATTCAAGTTGTAATAGAGAATGGCCTCATAGGCCGGATTAAGGCTTTTTTCCATACCCTTGATGTCTTTGCGGGAGACACGTATCTGCTGCACGTCGGCGTACCAGATCGCAGGAGCGTCCTTGGCCAGTAGCTGCTGGGCCTGGACGTACTTTTCAGAGGATTTTGTCCTGTCGCTGCCTTCCAGCGCCGCCGCCTCTTCGATCAACTGATCAAAACTTGGGTTGCTGTAATGAGACAGATTGAACAGTGTTGTCTTCTCGGTATGAAACTCACTGAAAAGCCAGTCGCTGGGCGTCGGATACGTCGGCCACCAAGCCATGGACTGCAGGTTTGGAGCGGTGTCCAGCTTCTTCGCCTTATCCCAGATCACCCCCCACTCGCCGGGGCGTAACTCTACTTCGACCCCAACCTGAGATGCCGTCGCCTGGAACAGTTCAGCAGCGTTTGCATAGACGCCACCGATGTACTGCATCGAGACTTTCCAGTCCTGCTTGGGTACACCGGAGGCTTCCAGCAATTGTCGGGCTTTATCCAGATCGTAAGAAGCCATGGGCACGCTGGCATGCCCCCAGATACTGCTGGGCAAGGGTCCCTTGGGGACACTGCCGTAGCCGTGCAGGATATCGTTGGTGACACCTTCATAATCCCAGAGGTATTGCAGCGCCTGACGGAATGCCAAGTTATCCGTAGGGTACTTCTGGGTATTGATCAAGAATTGGAAGTTCTTCCACGAAGGCGCGGTGCTCACCTTGATGGCGGGGTTCTCTCCCAACACCTTGAGCTGATCAAGCGGGATATCCCAGGCGACACCGGCCTCGCCATTCTTGATCATCTGGGTACGGGTAGAAGCTTCGGACACGACTTTCACGATGACCCGATCGAACTGCCCTTCTTTCCAGCCGCCCCAGTAACCCTCGAAACGTTCGAGCACCACCTGCTGGCCTTGTTCGACCTGCCCAAGCTTATAAGGCCCCGTACCGATGGCGTTGGGAGCCATCATCCAGTCATGCCCCTTTTCCACTGCCGCCGGGGCGATGATATAAGCAGCGTATTGACCTGCTGCGATCAGGTTGGCCGGAGTGGGATTTTGAAACTTGAGCATTACCGTGTCGTCAGCGACGACCTCGACGGAATCCAGGGCTTTCCATACATACGCAGCGCCCTGTTTCAGCGCCTTGACGTAATCGATGGATTTCTTGACCGCTGCGGCATTGAACGCCGAACCGTCATGAAACTTAACGCCGTGCCGCAGCTTGAAGGTCCAGGTCTTGCCGTTGTCGCTGCTTTCCCAGGACGTGGCGAGTCCAGGGGAAAACTCCTCGGCACTGCCTGGCGCGTTATAGACCAGAAGTGTCTCGTAGATATTGCCCAGCACCCGCACCTCTTCGGAAAAAGCCGAGGCCGGGTCCCAATCCTTGAACGAGGCTCGATCAGCGACTACCAAGGTATTGTTTGCCGCACACACCAAGCCACTGGTCAACGGCGCAGAAACGGAGAGCGCCATCAACCCTGCCATCAATGTTCTTTTGAAGTTCATCGGTGTTCCTCTTATTTTTATGATGGGCGCAGCGGGTTACTTGCACGAGCAGACAATCATCCGACCGGAATAAACGACGTGATTGGTCGTCGCGAGATTGCCTGAGCGGTGTGGCCCATTATTGATCTGCCGTACCGTCAGCTCAATTTCGCGAACATTAAGAAAAAAACGCCCGGTGACGCTTGAAAGCGTCACCTAGCGTCTGTTTTTAAGGCGGGGTTAGAACAAGGGGGGAACAAGGTTGAACTCACCCTCGGATGGGCGGATCAGCAGCCGCGCCCTGACTTCGCTGGGAATCTCAGGGGCATCAATCGGGAAGCAGCTGCAACTGGAAAGCGCGTTACGCAGGTCGATCGACTCGCCAAGGTACTCAAACACAATCTGCGCACCGAAAGGACGTCGAAAGTTGTCGCCCGACACGCCAAGCACCAAGCCATTGAGAAAGCGGAAGCGACTGCGGTAGGAAGGGTAAAGCGCTGACCAGATATAGCCCCGGGAGGATAGGTATTCGCGCTCGACGATGTAAATCAGATCGGATGAGGCAAAGCAGAACCCCCGATATTTATTGATGCCGAAACTCTTCAGTTGGTCATCACCCAACCTCACTCGCTCGTACGTTTTACTCAGGATTTTGTTGCCGGAACGAGTCAAGCGGGTAATCGACTTGATCACCTCCCCTGACCCGGAGGGCGACATCAAATAGACGAAGTAGTAACCCTGGTACTTCGACAGCTCCTGCGCGGAGCTTGGAAAAAAATCGGTGGGTACAGCACTGTCCGGCTCTCGCGACGTGCGCTGGCGGTTGAGCAAAGCGCGGAAGGAATCGTGCTCGGAGAATATCTCATCCTCATCGACCCCGAAAAAAGCGCAGATCCTGCGAAGGGTGAACAGTGAGGGAGTCGCCTGCGCCCCCAGGTATTTGTTGAACTGCTGGCGGTTGATATCGAGGGAGCGGCAGACCATCGCCACCGACTTGTAGTACCCGCAGAGAAGGCGCAAGTTCTGACTGAAATCTTGCATCGACTGGGGTGAATTGGAACTCGCCATTAAAAATATTCCTAACGCCAGCATTGACCACACGATGGACTGGTATCACGGCTTGATATTTTTCAACTCATTGAGCAAAGCCAGCAACTGCTCCATTTTTTCCGCGCCGAACTGCTCCTCGATTCTCTGGTAGTTGCTTTCCATTCCCTCGCTCATCGAAACGAAGCACTGTTCGCCTCGCTCCGTCAGGGACACGAAAACCCGTCGCTGGTCCTGGCTGGACTTTTGCCGGCGCACCAGGCCGTCGCGCTCCAGGCGGCTCAAGACGCCGGTCATGCTCGGTTTGAGAATGCACGCCTGCTGGGCCAGTTGATGGCTTTCCAGCTCGCCTTGCTGGCGCAGTATCCGAATGACCCGCCACTGCTGTTCGGTGAGGTCGTGCTTGTTCAGGGCGGGACGAAAAAAAGCCATTGCCGCTTCACGGGCTTGCAAAAGGGTCAGGGTCAGCGAAGGTCTGGGGTTGGCCATATCGGCACCATTTGGACGGGCGAGCCGGCAGCTTAGTGTCGGCCATCAACGCACGCAAGCCTGCGAAAAGTACAAGCGGTTCTGCCTAAAAGCCATTCTGTCGCACCGCCGCAGTCGTCATGCTGATCGGTACAAGATCAACAAGACCAAGGCGAAACATCCCGATGCCTGGCTCATCGCAATTTCAATTGGCGCTGGCGATACTCTCCCGGAGTGAGCTGTGCGTAACGCTGGAAAAAGCGGCTGAAATAGGCCGGGTCCTTGAACCCGAGCTGATAACAGATTTCATTGGCGGAGCTGCCGGTGAACAGCAGCAGGCGCTTGGCCTCTTGCATCAGGCGCTCCAGGACCAGGCGCTTGGACGGCAGGTCGGCGATGCGTCGGCACACATCGTTAAGGCGCGCCTCCGTCACACCGATGCATTGCGCATAACGCGACAAAGGCCAGTGCTGCAAGTAATGCGCTTCGATCAGCTCATTGAAGCGATGGAAAATCTTCAAATCTTCGTGCCGCGCAGGCGTGGCTTTCAACGAATGGGAACACAGCCGCAACAGGCTGATCATGATCAATCGCGTCAAGCTGTCCAAGGCGGCACCATGCCCTGGCCGCTGGGCGTCCACCTCTTCGCTCAACTCATCGAACAGGAAATCAAGCCGGCGGATCTCGCCCGCATCGTGCGGCCCCAAGTGCGCCAGC
>NZ_JAOSHO010000263.1 GCF_025917275.1 Pseudomonas agronomica
TGCGCAGCAGACCCCCGCAATGCCAGGTCAGTGCGAGGTCCCTTCGGCAAACTCGATTTTGTTGCCCACGTTGTACTTGCCCGATGGTTTGTTCATCGGCAGGCGTTTGATCTCCTTCAGGGTGTTGCTGTCGTAGACGATCAGCGCGCCGTCGGTGTCCCAGATGCTCAGCAGCAGGTAGCGGCCGTCGCGGGTGAATTCGACGTGGGCGGCGGTTTTGCCGGGCATTGGGCGCAGGGTATGGGCGATTTCCAGGGTCTGTTTATCGATCAGGTGGATGGCATCGTTGTCAGGGCCGAAAAACACGTCGGTCCAGGCATAGCGGGAATTGACATGGCTGCGCAGGAAGAAGCCCGGCCCCAGGGTGGGAATCTGCTTGATGACCTTCCAAGTGTTCAGGTCGATCACCGAAATCAGCCCCTTGCTGATATTGGGCGTGGCGAACAACCAATGCCCATCGCGTTTCCAATAGGTCCCCGAGCCCAGGTGCGGCATGCCCGGCAGCGCAATATCCGTGACGATCCGTCCGGTGTCGAGGTCGATCACTTGCCCGCCCTGGGCCTTGCGCGAGGTGGCGAGTAGCTGCCGATAGTCGGGCGAGAAGGAAAAGTCATCCAGGTAATCCTCGGCCTCGATGCGCCTCGGCACAAAGTCCGGGTTCGGACCGGTGGACAGCTCCCAGACCTCCTTCACGTCCTTCAACGCGACGATGAAGCTGTCCCGGGGCGGGGCGGTGTAGACCGCGCTGACCCGCGATGCCTGGCCGTCCAGCCCGACCGTTGCAACGGTCTTGACCAGCGACAGGTCACGGGCATCCAGCACCACCAGATTGCCCGGCAAGGTATTGCCCACCAGCACCCAGCGACCGTCCTTGCTCACCGCCAGGTTACGGGTATTGAGCCCGGCGCGGACTTCGGCGATGAGCTTGAGGTTGTGCAGGTCGTACAGGCTGATCCAGCCGTCCCGTGAGGCGAAATAGACGAAGCGGCCGTCCGGGGAGAATTTCGGGCCTCCGTGCAGGGCGAAATGCGAAGCGAAACGCGCCAGCACCTCGAAGCGATCGCCGTCGACGATATCGACGTGATGATCGCCAGCCTCCACCACCACGAACAGGTTCAGCGGGTCGGCGTTGTGCCGGGGTTTGTCCGGCAGGGTGGCGAGATCCGCCAGCAGGCGATGACTGCGGCGGGTGTCGTCTTCGTTCCAGGTCGGCTCGACGGCGGGTGGGCGCTGGAGATAGTCGGTCAGACCATCGATCTGCGCGGCATCCAGCACGGCGCCAAACGCTGCCATCTGGCTGGCGGGGCGGCCGTTTTCGATGACCTGGCGGATTTCGGCGGGCTTGATCCGGCTCAGGCTTTGCGGCAACAGCGCCGGCCCGGCTGCGCCGATGCGATTGACGCCGTGGCATTGCTGGCAGTGCTGCTGATAGTTGCGCTCGGCCTGGTCCAGGTCCGGCCCTTTGAAGTCCGCACCGTGGGCCACGCTGATCCACAGCACCGGAGTGAACCACCAGCCCTTCATGACGCCACCTTCGAGGCGAAGGGTTGAGCCTGTGGCGTCGGATGAATACGCGCCGGATGCTGCACCGGCTGCTGGGCAAACAGGCCGACGACCTTGCCGATCACGGTCAATGTGGGCAGCCCGTCGAGGCAGGCCTGGGCCATGTTCGGCAACGCCCCAAGCGTGCCGCGCAGCACCTGTTGGTCAGGGCGCGTGCCGTTGCTGATCAACGCCGCCGGGGTGTCGGCCGCGAGCCCGGCCGCCATCAATCGCTCGGCAATGGTGCGCAGGTTCGACAAGCCCATGTAGAACACCAGCGTCTGGCTGTCATCGGCGAGGCTTTGCCACGGCAAGTCCAGCTCGCCATCGCGCTGCAAATGACCGGTGATGAACCGGCAGGAGTTGACCAGGTCGCGATGGGTCAGCGGAATCCCGGCATAGGCCGAACAGCCGGCCGCGGCAGTGATGCCGGGCACCACCTGGCAGTCGATGCCGCGAGACAACAGGTACTCCAGCTCTTCAGCGCCACGGCCAAAGATGAACGGGTCGCCGCCCTTGAGCCGGACGACTCGCTGGCCCTGGTCCGCCAGATCGGCCAACAGTTGGTTGATCTGCGGCTGGGGCAGGCTGTGACAACCGGCGGCCTTGCCGACGTAATGGCGGGCGCACGCCAGTGGAATCAGGCTGAGCAATTGCGGGCTGATCAAGCGGTCATAAACCACCGCGTCGGCTTGCATCAGCAGGCTCCAGGCCCGCAACGTCAATAGGCCCGGATCACCGGGGCCGGCGCCGACCAGGGCGACTTCCCCAGGCCGGAAGGACGATTGCAGGGCAGCGGGCAAAACGATGGGGGCAGGCATGGGACTTCCTTGGTTCTTCATCAGGTTCGCCGTCGGGCTATCGGGCTATATCGGGTTCAGCGCCACGCTGGGAATCGCGTGCACGCCGATTTCTTCATCGCTCAGGTGGCAACCGGGGTCTTGGCCCCACAGGTCGCCGTCGGCCCAGGCGCGGGTGCGGGTGTTGCCGTTGCAGATCGCCAGCCAGCGGCATTGGCCGCAGCGTCCGCCGACGGCGCGCGGGTGTTCGCGCAGCTTGACGAGGAGCGGCTCGGGGCGCTCCAGCCAGAGGGTCTTGAACGGTGTCCGGCGGACATTGCCCACCGAATGCTGCCACCAATACGTGTCGGGATGGACCTCGCCGGTGTTGTCGATGTTGGCGATGCCGGCACCGGATGCATTACCGCCCCAGGCCCGCAGCATTTGCTCCAGCGCGGCGGAGTGTTGGGGCAGGCGCCGTGCGGCCCATTGCAGCAGCAGGATCGCGTCGGCGTCGTTGTTGCCGCTGACGAAGTCACTGTCGCGGCCCTGTTCGACGTCCGCCCAGGCGCGCTCGAAAATCAACTCCATCGCCTCGCGGCTCATCTGCTGGTGGGCATCGAGCTTGCGGCTGCGCTTGCCGCGACCGCTGTAGTTGAGATGGGACAGGTAGAACTTCTGCACGTCGTATTCATTCATCAGTTCCAGCAGGGTGGGCAACTGCAAATGGTTCTGCTGGGTCAGGGTCGTGCGCAATCCGACCCGAATCCCGCGCGCGCGACAGAGCCGGATCGCCGCCATGGAACTGGCGAAACTGCCCTTGAGTTGCCGGAACTCATCGTGGGTCGCTTCCAGGCCATCGATGCTGATGCCCACGTAGTCGAAGCTCGCTGCCGCGATCTGTTCAATGTTGGTGGCGTCGATCAGCGTGCCGTTGCTGGACAGGGCGACGAAGAAACCCCTGGCGCGGGCATAGGCGCTGAGCTGGAACAGGTCCTCGCGCAGCAACGGTTCGCCGCCGGACAGGATCAGCACCCGCACGCCAGCGTCGTGCAGGTCGTCGATCACTTGCAGGGCTTCGGCAGTGTCCAGCTCATCGCGAAACACGCTGTCGGCGGAGGTTGCGTAGCAATGCTTGCAGGTCAGGTTGCAGCGCCTGAGCAGGTTCCAGATCACCACCGGCGCGCGGCGACTGCCGGGGGGCGCGACGCGTGGAGCGGGGCATTGCCCGGCCAGGGCGCGCAGGTAATGGCTGATCCTCAACATAAAACGCTCCTTCGGTTGGCGTGCAGGGGTTGGCGTGCAGGCTCAGCGCGCGGTCGGCGTCAGGCGCAGGCCGGTTTTCTTCAGGATTCGGCTGCTCACCAGCATGTCGTCGGCGGCGCAGGCATCCCCCAGCAGATAGCGCAGGTGCTCGCGGTAGCTGTCGATTTCCTCGCGGCTGCGCCCGTGGACCATGGCGAACAGGTTGTAGCGCCAGCCGGGGCGGCGCGGTCGGCGGTAGCAATGGCTGACGAAGGGCTGCTCACCCAACAGCGCGCCGAGGCGCGGCATGTCGGCGTCGGCGACATCCCAGACAGTCATGCCGTTGTGGCGGTAGCCGAGGCGATAGTGGTTGGGCACGGCGGCGATGCGGCGGATCGCGCCTTCGGCCTGCAGGCGCTTGAGCAGGTCGAGGGTGGACTCGACGCTCAGGCCCAGTTGCTCGGCGAGCCAGCTCCAGGGATCTTCCAGCAAGGGCAGGCCGGCCTGGGTCAGTTCGACCAGGCGCAGCGCCAGCGGGGTTTCTTCCACGTGCAACGAGTCAAACCGGGAAATACAGGCCGACATGGTAGGTCTCCTCCTTGGGCAGGTTCAGCGGCGCCAGGCCGGTCAGCCGCTCGATGCGCAGCAGGGTCTCGGCGATCGCCTGTTCGCTGGGGCAGGCCAGCACGAACCACATGTTCCAGGCGTGCTCGCGGCGGTAGTTGTGGGCCACCTCGGGCATGTCGGCGAGCAGCTCGGCGATGGCGTCGAAACGCGCTTCGGGCACGGCCAGGGCGGCCAGGGTGAACGCGCCGCCGAGGCGATCGATGTCGAACATCGGGCCGAAACGGGTCAGCACGCCTTCGTTGAGCAACTCATGCAGCCGGTCCAGCAGCTCGGCGCTGTTGCTGTCCAGCTCGCGGGCCAGGTGTTCCCAGGGATGGCGCACCAGCGGCAAGCCCAGTTGCAGGCGATTGATCAGGCGGCGGTCGAGGTCATCCATCGATCGAGGCTCCGGCCGGTGCGGCGAAACGTCCGCCGCATTGCTTGAACAGGTGCGTGCTGAACAGCAATTGGTGGGGCAGGTCATCCAGCAGATGTTCCTGGAGCAACGCCTGCACCTGGGCCTCGACGCGGTCGCGCTGGCGCCCGTGGATCATGCAGAACAGGTTGTATTGCCACTGCGGCAGGCGCCGTGGCCGTTGGTAGCAAAGGTTGATGCCCGGGGCTTGGCCAAGGCGTCGCCCGACTTCATCGACCAAGGCGTCGGGCACGTCCAGCACCAGCATGGCGTTGGCGCAGAACCCCAAGGCCCGATGGTTGACCACCAGGCCGACGCGGCGGAACAAGCCTTGTTCGTGCCATAACCGCATCTGATCGAGCACCTGCGCTTCACTGGCCTCGATCTGTTCGGCCAAGGCCTGGAAGGGGCGCGGGGTCAGGGGCAGGCCGGTTTCCAGCAGGCGGCGCAGCGCCATGGATTGTGCCTCGCTGAGGGTGATGTTCATGGGGCTGTCTCCAGGGCAAAGCCCAGGTCGATGCGGTAGGCGGTGAGCATGGGCAGGTCCAGCGGCGTGAGGCCGGTGTCCTGCTCCAGTTCCTGGAGGATGGTGTCCAGGTGGGCGCGGTCGGGGCCGGTCAGTACGAACCAGAGGTTGTAGCGATGCTCCCGTGCGTAGTTGTGATTGACTTCCGGATACTGGCTGACGCGCGCCGCCACCTGGTGCAGGCGCTCCGGCGGCACGGCGAGGGCGGCGAGGGTGCTGGCGCCAGCCCGGCTGTGCTCGAACACCGGTCCGACGCGCGACAATGTCCCCGCCAGTTGCAGGTGTTGGAGGCAGTCGATGACCTGGGCCTCGCTACAGCCCAGGGTGTCGGCCATGGCCTTGAAGGGTTCGGCACACAGCGGCAGGCCGTGTTGGAAGCGATCGATCAAGCGGCGGGCGAGAGCGCTGGATGTCATGGTCAATACCCTGGCTTGTGCGCGCGGCTGCTGAAGAAAATGCCGCTGGGGCTCAGCGACGGCAGCGTGCCGATCCGTTCCAGTCGATAGGGATCCCAGACCTGCACTTCACCGCCATCCCGGACCGACAGCCATAACTGGTCGCCGCGCGCAGTGAACTCCATGTGCAATACCGCGGGCCCGGGCCGCAGGTCGGCGACGATGGCGTGGGTCTGGGTGTCGATGACCTGGACCCGGTCGTTGTCCGGATAGGCGAAGTTGACCCAGAGCTGGCGTCCGTCCGGCCGCGCGGTGACGAACACCGGTTGCCCGGCGACGGCGATGGCATCGACCTGTTGCCAGGTCGTGGCGTTCAACACCAACACCTGATGGTGACCGACGGCGGGCACGAAGGCCTGTTGGTCGGCCACGGCCCAGCCTTCCAGGTGCGGCATCTTGTACACCGGCAACCGGGCCTCGCCGCGTCCGTAATGCCCGAGCACGCGCTTGACCCCATGCTCCGGATGCCAGAGATCGAGTTGCGCCATGCCGTCTTCACCGAAGAGCCCGGCCATGTAGTAACGCCCGTCCGGGGTGATCAGCGCGTCGTAGGGTTGCTGGCCGATGCCGGTGAAACGCTCGATGCGCGGCTTAGGTCCATCGCTGAAATCGGCGGTCCAGATCTCGCCGGTGTCGAACAGGCTGAACACGAAACGCTGGCCCGGCGCGTCCACCAGGCCCACCACCCGGGAGCGTTTGCCGGCGTCCGGCAGCGGCGTGGCCGGGATGTCGGCAATCTGTTCCAGGGTACGGGCATCGAATACTTTCACGCCGCCGGGTTCGTAGTTGGAGACGGCGATCAGCTTGCCGTCCTGGCTGATCGCGCCGCCGATGCTATTGCCGCCCTGGAGGATGCGGCGGTCGATGCGGGCGGTCAGCAGGTCGACTTTGCTCAGGCCACCGTCGCGACCGAACACGTAGGCGTAGCGCTGGTCCCGGGAGAACACCACCGAGGCATGGGAAAGATCGCCAAGGCCTTCGACGCGGGCGAGCAGGGTGTGGCTGTCGCTTTCGATGATTTGCAGGCTGCCGTTGGCGCGTTCAACTACTACGCCCAAGTCGCCAGTGCCGCGCAAGGTGGGCTGGGCGCAACCGGCGAGCAGGATTGCAGCGGTGGCAATGGACAGAAGGGAACGGATCATCGGGCGGGTTTTCCTTGAAGAAGCCGGTCCACCAGCCAGCGAATGTCGTCGGGGCCGAGCAGTGGCGCCCAGCCGGGCATGGCGCTGCCGGGGCGGCCCAGGGTAACGGTGGCGATGAGGCTGTCGCGGGATTTTCCCGCCAGGGCTTCACGGGTCAGCGGCGGGCCGAGGCCGCCGGTCAGGCGCAGGCCGTGGCAGGCGCCACAGTCCTGGTCCAGAAGATGTTGGAGTTGGGCCTGGCGCGGCGGGTCGGGAGCGGCCAGCGCGCAGGCGGGGATAAGCAGGAGGAGGGCGGTGATCGAGGGGGTGAAGCTGTGTCGTTCCATGACGTCCTCCTGGTTGGATGATGTTGCTTTTGTGGCGAGGAGCTTGCTCCCGCTGGGCTGTAGGAGCTGTCGAGCG
>NZ_JAOSHO010000264.1 GCF_025917275.1 Pseudomonas agronomica
GTGAATCGGGTGGCAGCAGGAACTGCCTGTTAAACCTTAAACCGCCTTGACCTCGAGGATTTCCACCTCGAAGCTCAAGGTCTTGCCCGCTAGCGGGTGATTGAAGTCCACGGTCACCTGGGCGTCGTCAAAAGCCTTCACCACACCCGGCAATTCGGTATTGGCCGCGTCATTGAAGATCACCAGCAAGCCCTCCGACAATTCCATGTCCTGGAACTGCGAGCGTGGCATGGTCTGCACGTTTTGCGGGTTGGGCTGACCAAAGGCGTTTTCCGGCGGAACGACCACGGTGCGCTTGTCGCCGGCCTTGAAACCGAAGATTGCCGCTTCGAAACCGGGCAGCAGGTTGCCGTCGCCGACCTTGAACACCGCCGGCGCCTTGTCGAAGGTGCTGTCGACGGTGTCGCCGTTTTCCAGGTGCAGGGCGAAGTGAAGCTTCACTTCGGTGTTTTGAGCGATACGCTGCTCAGTCATGGACGGCTTCTCCGGTTTTCTTGCTCTTGAACATATCCAGGGCGAGCATCACGGCGCCCACGCTGATGGCGCTGTCGGCAAAGTTGAACGCCGGGAAATACCAGCGGTTCTGCCAATGCACCAGGATGAAATCGATCACATGGCCCAAGGCAATCCGATCGTAGAGGTTGCCCAACGCGCCGCCGAGGACCAGCGCCAGCGCCACGGCCAGCCAGGTTTCGTCACGCCCCAGGCGCTTGAGCCAGACCACCAGCACGGCACTGACCACCACGGCAATCAGCGCGAACAGCCAGCGCTGCCAGCCCGAACTGTCGGCCAGGAAGCTGAACGCCGCGCCAGTGTTGTAGGCCAGGGTCCAACTGAAGTAGTCGGGAATGACCACGATCTGCTGGTACATGGTCAACGCGTTCTCGAAGTAGTACTTGCTGGCCTGGTCGATGACCAGCACCAGCACGCTCAACCAGAGCCAGCCCAACCGACCGAAACGGCCCGCTGCATTAGGCATAGTGACGAACCTCACCGCTGCCGCTGATGTTGTCGACACAACGACCGCAGATTTCCGGGTGCTCCGGGTTCACGCCGACGTCTTCACGGCAGTGCCAGCAACGGGCGCACTTGACGAAGCTCGACTTGACCACCTTGAGCTTCAGGCCACTCACTTCGGTGACGACCGCATCGGCCGGAGCCTGCGCCAGCGGCGCGACACCGGCGGTGGAGGTGATCAGCACGAAACGCAGTTCGTTGCCCAGCTTGGCCAGGTCGGCGCTCAAGGCATCTTCGGCATAGAGGGTCACTTCGGCTTGCAGGTTGCCGCCGACGGCCTTGGCCGCCCGCTGGATCTCCATTTCCTTGTTGACCGCAGCCTTGACCGCCATCACGCGATCCCAATACGCACGGTCCAGCTCGAAGCCTTGCGGCAGTTCGGTCAGGCCTTCGTACCAGGTGTTGAGCATTACCGATTCGTTGCGCTCGCCCGGCAGGTATTCCCACAGTTCGTCGGCGGTGAACGCCAGGATCGGCGCGATCCAGCGCACCAGCGCCTCGCTGATGTGGAACAGCGCGGTCTGGCAGGAACGGCGCGCCTTGCTGTTGGCGCCGGTTGTGTACTGGCGATCCTTGATGATGTCGAGGTAGAAACCACCCAACTCCTGGACGCAGAAGTTGTGGATCTTGGAATACACGTTCCAGAAACGGTACTCACCGTAGTGTTCCTGCAATTCGCGTTGCAGCAACAGGGTACGGTCCACGGCCCAGCGGTCCAGCGCGAGCATGTCTTCGGCCGGCAGCAGGTCGGTGGCCGGGTTGAAGCCGGTCAGGTTGGAAAGCAGGAAACGCGCGGTGTTACGGATGCGCCGGTAGGCGTCCGCGCTACGCTGCAGGATCTGCTCGGAAACGGCCATCTCGCCGGAGTAGTCGGTGGACGCGACCCACAGGCGCATGATGTCGGCGCCGAGGGTGTCGTTCACTTTCTGCGGCGCGATCACGTTGCCCAGGGACTTGGACATCTTGCGGCCGGACTCGTCGACGGTGAAGCCGTGGGTCAGCAACTCGCGGTATGGCGCGTGGTTGTCGATGGCGCAACCGGTCAGCAAGGACGAGTGGAACCAGCCGCGATGCTGGTCCGAACCTTCCAGGTACAGGTCGGCGCGCGGGCCGGTCTCATGACCCATCGGGTGCGAACCGCGCAATACGTGCCAATGGGTGGTGCCGGAGTCGAACCAGACGTCCAGGGTGTCGCTGATCTTGTCATACAGCGGTGCTTCGTCGCCCAGCAGCTCGGCGGCATCGAGCTTGAACCAGGCTTCGATGCCTTCGGCTTCGACGCGCTGGGCCACGGTTTCCATCAGTTCGACGGTGCGCGGATGCAGCTCGCCGCTTTCCTTGTTCAGGAAGAACGGGATCGGCACGCCCCAGTTGCGCTGGCGGGAGATGCACCAGTCCGGACGGTTGGCGATCATCGAGTGCAGGCGCGCCTGGCCCCAGGCCGGAACGAACTGCGTTTCTTCGATGGCCTTGAGCGAACGCTGGCGCAGGGTGTCGCCGCTGGTGGGCTGCTTGTCCATGCCGATGAACCACTGCGCGGTGGCGCGGTAGATCAGCGGGGTCTTGTGGCGCCAGCAGTGCATGTAGCTGTGTTCGATGACGGTGGTGTGCAGCAGCGCGCCGACTTCGGTCAGCTTGTCGACGATGGCCGGGTTGGCCTTCCAGATGAACTGGCCGCCAAAGAACTCCAGCGACGGCACGTACACGCCATTGCTCTGCACCGGGTTGAGGATGTCGTCGTTGACCATGCCGTATTTCTTGCAGGTCACGAAGTCGTCGACGCCATAGGCCGGTGCGGAGTGAACCACGCCGGTGCCTGCGCCCAGCTCCACGTAGTCGGCCAGGTACACCGGCGACAGGCGGTCATAGAACGGATGGCGGAAATTGATCAGCTCCAGCGCCGAGCCCGGGGCGGTGGCGATCACTGAACCTTCGAGGTTGTAGCGGGCCAGGCAGGATTCGACCAGTTCTTCGGCCAGCACCAGCAGCTTGTCGCCAACGTCGACCAAGGCGTAGTTGAATTCCGGGTGGACGTTCAGCGCCTGGTTGGCGGGAATGGTCCACGGGGTGGTGGTCCAGATCACGATCGAGGCCGGCTTGGCCAGCTTGCCCAGGCCGAACGCGGCGGCGAGCTTGTCTTCATCGGCGATCGGGAACGCGACGTCGATGGTCGAGGACTTCTTGTTCTCGTACTCGACTTCCGCCTCGGCCAGGGCCGAACCGCAATCGAAGCACCAGTTCACGGGCTTGAGGCCCTTGAACACGAAGCCGCCCTCGACGATTTTCGCCAGGGCACGGATTTCGCCGGCTTCGTTCTTGAAATCCATGGTCTTGTACGGATTGGCGAAGTCGCCCAGCACGCCGAGGCGGATGAATTCGGACTTCTGCCCTTCGATCTGCTCGGTGGCGTAGGCACGGCACAGCTCGCGGGTCTTGTCCGCGCCCAGGTTCTTGCCGTGGGTCACTTCGACCTTGTGTTCGATCGGCAGGCCATGGCAGTCCCAGCCCGGGACATACGGCGCGTCAAAACCCGACAGGGTCTTGGAGCGGATGATCATGTCCTTGAGAATCTTGTTCAGCGCGTGACCGATGTGGATGGTGCCGTTGGCGTACGGAGGGCCGTCGTGCAGGACGAACTTCGGACGATCCTTGCCAATCTCGCGCAACTTTCCGTACAGGCCAATGCTGTCCCAACGCTGCAGAATCTGTGGTTCGCGCTGAGGCAGGCCGGCCTTCATTGGGAAGGCGGTGTCCGGAAGGTTTAGCGTGGCTTTATAGTCGGTCATTTAAGGCTCTTCATTAGCGATTGGCGCTGGTTGCGACAAGGGCACGGGCGGCGGCGATATCTGCATGGATCGCCGTCTTGAGCGCCTCCAGAGAGGCAAAACGCTGCTCTTCACGCAGCTTCTGGTGGAAAACCACCGTCAAACGCCGGTCATACAGATCGCCGGCAAAATCCAGAATGTGTACTTCGAGATGGGCCTTGCCATCCCCCTGCACCGTAGGACGAACGCCAATGTTGGCGACGCCGGGCCAGGTCTTGCCGTCGATGTCGACACTCACCAGGAACACCCCGGTCAGCGGCACACGACGGCGCTTGAGTTGCACGTTGGCCGTTGGCGTGCCCAATTGGCGCGCCAGCTTCTGCCCGTGCAGGATCCGCCCGGCAATCCGGTACGGCCGGCCGAGCAAGCGCTCGGCCAATTCGAAGTCGGCCGCCGCCAGGGCGTTGCGGACCTGGGTGCTGCTGACGCGCAAACCCTCCATCTCGACGGTCTGCGCCGCTTCGACGGTGAACCCCTGGGCAATACCGGCCTGTTGCAGGTAATCGAAATCGCCTGCCCGGTCGCAACCGAAACGGAAATCATCACCGACTTCCAGATGCTTCACGTCGAGGCCATCCACCAGGATGGTATCGACGAATTCGGCGGCACTGAGCTGGCTCAGGCGCTGGTTGAAAGCCAGGCACAGGACCCGGTCGACGCCTTCGGCCGCGAGCAATTGCAGTTTGTCCCGCAACCGGGCCAGACGGGCCGGAGCGGTGTCCGGGGCGAAAAATTCCCGGGGCTGCGGTTCGAAGATCACCACGCAACTGGGCAGGCCCAACTCCAGCGCACGCTCGCGCAGCCGCGCCAGGATAGCCTGGTGGCCACGGTGGACACCGTCAAAGTTGCCAATAGTGGCGACACAGCCCCGATGCCGGGGACGCAGGTTGTGGAGGCCTCGAACCAGCTGCATAACGCGCTTCTTGCTCATAAAGTGGCCGATTATAACCACACCCGGCGGTCGGTGACAGGCAACACCGTAACCCAAAGTGATCGAACCGACAAAACCGCCGCCCGCCCCTGGATTATCAGGGGCAACCTGTCAGCTCAAGGCCTTGCGATTGAAGTCGCGCAAACGGAAGCCCATCAACAGCAACATGCCGAAATACACCACCACGCCCGCTACGACCAGCACGCCCAGGCGCAGGAAACGCTCGAGCATCACGCCTTCGCCCCAAGCCGGCATGAAATGCATCCCGACCAGCAGCACCGCCGACATCACCGCCACGGCGACCAGCAACTTGAGTCCGAACTTGCCCCAGCCCGGCATCGGTTGATACATCTTTTGCTTGCGCAGTTGATAAAACAGCAGCCCGGCGTTGAGACAGGCACCCGCACTGATCGCCAGGGCCAGGCCGGCGTGGGCCAGCGGACCGATGAGCAGCAGGTTGAACAGCTGGGTCATGCACAAGGTAAAGATGGCGATTTTCACCGGCGTGCGGATGTTCTGCTGGGCGTAGAAGCCCGGCGCAAGGACTTTGATCACGATGATCCCGAGCAGCCCCACCGAGTAGGCGATCAAAGCCCGCTGGGTCATCAGGGCATCGAATGCATTGAATTGACCGTACTGGAACAGCGAAACCGTCAGCGGCTCGGCGAGGATCCCCAGCGCCAGGGCGCAAGGCAGGACCAGCACGAAACACAGGCGCAGGCCCCAATCGAGGATGCGCGAATATTCATGGCGATCCTGGCTGGCGTAGGTCTTGGCCAGGGTCGGCAGCAGGATCGTGCCCAGCGCCACGCCCAGCACGCCGGATGGCAATTCCATCAAGCGGTCGGCGTAGTACATCCACGACACCGAGCCCGCCACCAGGAACGAGGCAAAAATGGTGTTGATGATCAGGGAAATCTGGCTCACCGAGACGCCGAGGATGGCCGGCAGCATCTGCTTCATGACCCGCCACACGCCGCTGTCGCGCAAGTTCAGCCGCGGCAGCACCAACATCCCGATCTTCTTCAGGTGCGGCAGTTGGTAGAGCAATTGCGCCAAGCCACCCGCCAACACCGCCCACCCCAGGGCCATTACCGGCGGATCGAAGTACGGCGTCAGGAACACCGCGAAGATGATCATGCTGACGTTGAGCAGCGTCGGCACGAAGGCCGGTACGGAGAAACGGTTCCAGGTGTTGAGGATCGCCCCGGCCAGGGACGACAGGGAAATCAGCAATATATAAGGAAAGGTCACCCGCAACAGGTCAGAGGTGAGCTGGAATTTTTCCGGCGTATCGGTGAAACCGGGTGCGGTGGCCCAGATCACCCAGGGCGCGGCGAGCATGCCGGCGGCCGTGACCAAGGCCAGCACCAGCGTCAGCAGACCGGTGACGTAGGCAATGAAGGTACGGGTCGCTTCGTCGCCCTTCTGGCTTTTATATTCCGCCAGGATCGGCACGAAGGCCTGGGAAAACGCCCCTTCGGCGAAGATCCGCCGCAGCAGGTTGGGCAATTTGAACGCAATGAAGAAGGCGTCGGTGGCCATTCCGGCACCGAATATCCGGGCGATCAACGTATCGCGAACGAATCCCAGGATGCGGGAAAGCATTGTGATAGAGCTGACGGCCGCCAACGATTTGAGCAGGTTCATGAAAAGAGTTTTTGCCTGTCGATAAACAGCAGGCGAACAATGCGCCCACTTGTGCGATACTCCGCGCCGCTAAACAGCACAGCGCCAAAGCCCGCGAGTTTACAGGTCGCACGCCGGAAAGAAATCATTCGGTGCGCCGCACCTGCCATTCAGCGGAACGTGTCACCCGCCCTTGACAAGACCTCAACTCATCGGCATGATTCGCGGCCTATTTTGTTTGCTATTTCCTAAAAAGTCTTTCGAGGAGCTCGACGGTGGCCAACACACCTTCCGCCAAAAAACGTGCAAAACAGGCTGAGAAGCGTCGCAGCCACAACGCCAGCCTGCGTTCCATGGTCCGTACCTACATCAAGAACGTAGTCAAGGCCATCGACGCAAAAGACGCTGAAAAAGCACAAGCTGCTTACGTTCTGGCTGTGCCAGTTATCGACCGCATGGCCGATAAAGGCATCATCCACAAGAACAAGGCCGCTCGCCATAAGAGCCGCCTGAATGGCCATGTAAAGGCCTTGAACGTTGCCGCTGCTGCCTAAGCGACGCGCTCATTAAAAAACCGACCTCAGGGTCGGTTTTTTATTGCCTGGGATTTATCCTCCCCCCAACCAGAGCAGCCCCTCCCCTTGTGGGAGCG
>NZ_JAOSHO010000265.1 GCF_025917275.1 Pseudomonas agronomica
CGGGAGCAAGCTCCCTCGCCACGCAAAACGCTTCGGTCAGGGAAGGCTTCATCACAACCGTGGCGCCGACACTTGATCGAGCAACTGCCCCAGCACCTGATCCACCGAAAGCCCCTCGATATCCAGCTCCGGCGCCAGCCGTACGCGATGGCGCAGCACGGCCAGGGCGCAGCCCTTGATGTCGTCCGGCACCACGAACTCGCCGCCGCGCAGCAATGCCCGTGCTCGGGCGCAACGCACCAGTGCTATCGAGGCACGGGGCCCCGCGCCGATCGTCAAGCCTGGCCAGGTGCGGGTGGCACGGGCCAAGCGCACCGCGTAGTCGAGCACCTGGTCGTCCATCGGCAGGTCGCTGGCGATGCGTTGCAGCGCTTGCACGTCCTTGGCCTGCAACACCGTGCGCAACGGCTGCACATCAAGCATGTCGGCGCGGGTCGAGCGGCTGACCTGGCGCACCATGTTCAATTCCTGCTCGGCGTCGGGGTAATCCATGCGCACCTTGAGCATGAAACGGTCGAGCTCGGCCTCCGGCAGCGGGTAGGTGCCTTCCTGTTCGATCGGGTTCTGGGTGGCCAGCACCATGAACGGTTGGGCGATCGGCAATGCGCGACCTTCGAGGGTGACCTGGCGCTCCTGCATGGCTTCGAGCAGCGCCGCCTGGGTCTTGGCCGGCGCGCGGTTGATCTCGTCGGCCAACAAAAGGTTGGTGAACACCGGGCCCTTGCGCAGCTTGAACTGCTCGGTCTGCAAGTCGTACACCGCGTGGCCGGTGACGTCGCTGGGCATCAGGTCGGGCGTGAACTGGATGCGCGCGAACTCCCCGCCGAAACAGCGGGCCAGGGCGCGCACCAGCAGCGTCTTGCCCAGCCCCGGCACGCCTTCGAGCAGGACATGACCGCCGGCGATCAGTGCCGTGAGCACATCGTCGATCACCGCGACCTGGCCAACCACGGCCTTGTGCAGCTCGGTGCGGATCGCCTGGGCCAGTTGACTGGCGCGCTGGCGTTGCTGGGCGGCGTGGGCCTGGCTGTCTGAGGGTTCGTTCTGTTCAGTCGTCAATTCAGGCGTTCTCCTAACGGTTGGATCCTATGACTAGCGGCATTGACGCAGCGACATGACCGGACGCTGTCATGCTTTGCAGTGTCGAGCGCTGACGACTGAGTCGCCGGCACACCTTAGCCCATTTGAAAGTGCAGGTTCGGGAAGATCAATCCGGCGAAGCGTGCGGGCAAACCCGCTTCCACCGTTCGGGACCGGGGCGTACTGCTGACGACGATCCCCGCGTCGACCAAGCGGCTCAGCTCTTCGGTTGCGAGCCGATCCTTCAACCCTGTAAACACTTTGAACTCCGCACGCGGCATCGCGCCTTGAGTGAGAAGCGCCAACACGGCCGCAGCGCTGGTGGGTCGGATGCCGGCACGGCGAAGGTCGGGATCCGTTGAGAACACATGAACCACCTGCTCGCGCAGCCTGGCTGGGTTCAACGAGGTCGTCATGTACTCGATCTGGTCGTGGCACACATCCAGCATGAATTCAATGAAGTTGAAGTAGTGGCGCTGTGAGAGTTGGCCGCGCCCGTCATAATCACCTTCGCGAGCGCGATCAGCCAAGGCCAGGAAGCGATAATACTCATCCTGCCTGCGAGCCAGGCCACGAGCCAGGGACCAGAGGAACGGTTTCAGCCCGAGGTGAACAAGTTGCAGGTGGGTGAGCATCCGAACCACTCGACCATTACCGTCAAGGAAGGGGTGAACAAGCGCCACCCGGTGATGGCCCGCCAAGGCAGCAATCAATTGGCGTCGCGGATCCTTGATTCGTCCGTAGTGCAGTTGCAGATGCTCAAGCATGGGCAGTACAACCGCCGCAGCCGGAGCGACATGCGCGCCGACCTGGACCTGTTCGTTCTCTTCGGCCCGCAGCCTGCCGGGTTCCATCAGGCGCCCATCGCTTAGGGTCAGTTCTTGGGTGGAAGCGTCCTTGAACAGTCGACGATGGATGGTTGCGATCAACTTGGGATCGAACAGGGCCGAGAAACTGTGCGTTGGCCGCATGTGAAGCAGCCGCTCCATCACCTCCTGCTGAGTCATGTGCTGCACAGCCAGCTCTTTGAGTTCCTTTCTTTCCCGTTTCGGTGTCGTGCGAGCAAGCTGAAGGTCCGCGATCTCGGTTCGATGCCCTTCGATCAGGTTCGAGTAGTAGGTATTGGTGATGCGCAACAGGCTCGCCAGTTGCCTGGAGGTCTCATCGGCTAGCCGTCCGGCCAGAAATTCTGCCTTGCGCGGCAACTGATCCGCGCTCTGAATGATCGAGTCGGGCAAATTCTCTGGCAGTACGGGGTCAAGGTACGCTTTCGATGTGATCATCGTTTTGTTTCCAGCGAACTCGAACGGCTATTCATTTTGGGCGATACCTGCGGAAATTTTTGCGGAAAATAAACGACCTGTTATGCCCGTAATTACTGGGTAAATCGACCTGTAAGATAGATTAATCGCAAGCTTTTTGCGGATTTTTTTGCGGATAAAATCTATAAGGCATTCCTGAGGGTTTGCAAAAGGGCGACCTGGCGGCAGAACTCGGCGCTGGACAGGCGTTGTTTCGGCCGGGGACTGAGGGCCTGGCTGATGGCTCGCGTCGGTTGCCGTGACAGGCGGGCAAGCACTTGCCATTGTTCGGCGACGACCAGTTGTTCGAAACCGGGGTGAAGTTGACGAGCCCGGCGCAATACGTCCTGCTGCAGGGTGTGTAGCAGGTGTTGCTGGCCGGTGTGGCGCAGGTGGAACGCGGCGCTGGCGTGCAGGTGTTCCTGCAACTGGCGTCGGGCCTTGGGCGCGGGTTGTTGCAGCGGACCATGGCGTACCGCCGAGCGCCAGAGCCAAAGGGCGATCAAGGCCAGCAGTGCCACGATGGCTTGGGGGAAGTAGCGCAGCAGCAGGGTCAGCAAGTTGTCGTGGTCGGTATTGAACAGCAGCGTGACGTCCGTGTCGGCGCTCAGGTACCAGAGCAGCCAGGCATTGTCATACTGGTCGATGTGCTCGTTTTTCCACAATTCGGCATCGGTCAGCACGGTGATCGTGCCCTGGCCGTAGTTCAGTTGCATCAGGTGGGTCGCCGCCTCGCTGTTGGCCCACGCCTGGGCGAGGTTCAGCGGGTCTTCGAGGTGGAAGTCCGTGTCGAAGCCGAGGTAGGCCGGCGCCTCTTCGTCTTCCAGGTACAGTTTGGTCAACTCGGGGTACGGGTCCTTGATCAGCTCCGGCTCCGGTGCCTTGAGGTCCTTGCTCAGCAGTTGGCGCAGCCGCACGCGGTCCAGCAGCAGGTCGCCGCTGCTGCTCGTGCTGTCATCCCACAGGGCTTCGGCGACGAACAGCAG
This sequence comes from Pseudomonas agronomica, assembly GCF_025917275.1. Lineage (GTDB taxonomy): Bacteria > Pseudomonadota > Gammaproteobacteria > Pseudomonadales > Pseudomonadaceae > Aquipseudomonas > Aquipseudomonas agronomica. Next base: position 3,368 of record NZ_JAOSHO010000265.1, read on the forward strand.
TCGGCCGCCGGCGCGGGTCCAGTTCATGACTTGATCGACGTCCCGTGGCGTCATGTTGCTTCGCTCCCCCAGCAGCAACAGTGTGCGTTGGCGCGGCTCCAGCGTCGGCAGGACGTCCAGGCTGTTGGCGTGCTCGACGTTGATGCCTTGCTGGCGCAGATAGTGTTCGGCGGCCAGGTAAGGATTGGCCTGGGCTTCAGGGGACGGGCCGTGCTCGATGACCTCTTGGTACGGCACGGCTTTCACGTACAGGAAGATCGCCAACACGCCGCCCAGCACGGCAACCAGGGCGCCCACCAGCCATCCCGCGCGCCGGCTCATCGGGAAGCTCCCGGACCGAACAACCCGCGCCAGCCGTCGCATAGTTCCTGTTGCAGATGAGCCGGTGGCGTCCGGTGTCCATAGGCGATGTTCTGCCAGTGCAGGGTCAGGTCCTTGCTGAAAGCCATCAGCTGTTCATGCTGGAGTTGCTCTACGCGTTGCAACACCTGGCCTTCGGTGTCGGACGGTTTCAACGGGACGCTGAACCCATGGTGCAAGCGGCTGAGCAGGGCCCGATAGAGCAGCCCCAACGCCTCTCGGGGAGCGCTGGACCACAATTGCTCAGCGCTGGTCGCCACGTCGTCCGGCAGGCTTTCTTCACGGATATCCAGGCCGAACATCCGTGCTGGCGTCGGCCGTTCCATTACCGGCCCCTTCGCCGATCGCCGGTTCACCAGGGCGTTGAGCCTTTCCCGATAACGCCAGGCCAGCAAGGCGAGCGCACCCACCAGGGCGGCCCAGAGCAAGACCTGAATCAGCGCAGCGACCGTTTCGAAGCGTTTGGCACCCCAGTTGAACATCGATTTGAGCCAGCCCGGGGCTTCGTCGGTCTCGGCCGGCTCAGGGGCCTCTTCGCCAAAGCGATAGCGCGTCACGGTTTGCGGGTTCTTGAAGGGCGGGGCGTCGAGGATGGCCTTGATGCTTTCGCGAGAGGCTTCGCTGGTGACGGGTTGGTTGAGCAGGCGAGGGCTGTCCGGTGCGGTGCCGTCTTCGGCGGCCCGGGCGGGCGGCGCCAGCGGCAGCAGCATCAACGTCGCCAGCATCAGCAGCGGGGCGACCGCACTCAGGCGCTGGCGCAGGCGGCGGAACACCAGTTCGATGTCCCAGGCTTCGAGAATCGTGCGTCGATTCAGGTAGAGGCTGAAGCCGCAGGCGACGTAGATCGGCTCCCAGATAATCAACAGCAGCGGATAGAGAAAATTGAGCAGGTGTTCGAGCCACAGCCAGTCGTGCTCGGCGACGGCGACCAGGGTCTGCCAGTCCCATTCCAGTTCGACTTGTTGCGGCACGAATAGATAGAACAGGGCCATCAGGCCAAACCACAAGGCCGTTTCCAGATGCACGCCAATGATGGTCAACCACTGGGCCGCGCCGCCGTTGCGTTGCAGCAATACGCGCAAGCGTTGTTCCCGTGCTTCCCCGGCGAGCCCTTCGAGTTGCACGACGGGCATCAGGAAGCTTCGGCTCAGGCTCAGCCGGCGCCAGGTCAGGCTCGCCAGCAACTGGGGCTTGAGCAGCGCCGGCCATTGGCGCAACGCCTGTTTCAAGGTGGGGGTCTCGCCAAACAACGCCTTGGACACGATGTACAGGGGCAGGCGGTCAAACGCTGGTTTCAGCCACCAGAACAGAAACACTACCAGGGACGGTGAATCCCACAGCAACAGGCTCAGCAACGCATACACCGGCAGCGTGACGATGGCCCAACTGGTCATCAGCAGCCGTCGATGCTGCTGGGCCATCAAGACGCCCAGGTCCATGGCTTCCCACGTGGTGCGCGGTCGGATGGTTACGGTGACGTCACTCAGGCGCATGCTGGCCTCGCCCGGCAAACAGCAGGTAACCCAGCACCAACAGCCACAACAACGTACCGACGGCGTACTTGGTGACGGTGGTCACTGCGCTCGAGGACCAATAGGCCTCGATGAACGCGGCGATGAGCAGGAAGAGGATCACGCCGCCGATCATCAGCACGCTTTTGCCGGCGGCGAGTCGCAAGGCTTCGCCCCGGGTGAGGCGTCCCGGTGCGATGAGTGACCAGCCCAGTTGCAGGCCCGCGGCGCCGGCCAGGGTAATGGCGGTGAGCTCGAAGGCACCGTGGCCGATCACGAATGACCAGAATGTCCCGCCCGAGCCGATCTGGGTCAGGTGCCCGGCCACCGCGCCAATGGTCAGGCCGTTGAAGAACAGGAAGAACGCGCTGCCCAGGCCAAACAGCAAGCCGCTGGCAAAGGTCTGAAAGGCAATGCCGATGTTGTGCATGATGTAATAGCCGAACATGACCCAGTCTTCGCTGGCGGCCCGCTCGATCGAACGTCCCAGATGCCCGGCCGCCGGATCGTACATGCTGCGGATCTGGCTGATCTCCTCGACGCCTAGCAGGCTGTAGACCAGCTCTGGAAACAGATAGACCAACAATCCGATGGCGGCCAGGCTGCCCAGGAACATCACGGCGGCCGCGAGTACGAATCGCCATTGTTCGCGGACCAGGCGTGGGAAACCGGCAAGGATGAACGCCGACAAGCTCGCCGTCGGCCGACTGCGGTCACGGTAGAGCTGTTGGTGGCCGCGCAACGCCAGTTGTTGCAAGGTGTCCACCAGCAAGCTGCTGTAGCCTCGCGCCTGGGCCAGCGCCAGGTGATGGCAAAGCCGTCGATAGACATGGGGGAAGTCGCTGCTCTGGGCAACGTTGCTGTTGCGCTCCAACTGGTCGAGCAGGCGGGACAGGTGTTCCCATTCCCCATGGTGGCGACTTTCGAAAAGGCTTTGCTTCATGTCGGCCCCAGCAGGCCACGGGCGATGCCATTGAGTTCGGCCACGGCGCCGGTGGGGTGCACCTTCAGCGGGACGGCCAGGATCGTTGCCAGTTCAGTGACCCGTGCTTCGGAAAGTTCGCCCTGGCGTTCGGCGAAACCCAGCACGGCGCGTTGTTCGGCCAGGCCCAGGGCAAAAGGCGAGCGCAACGCTCGGGCCGATGGCAACTCGGGGCGCTTGACCGGTTGCTCGCGATAGACCACCAACGTGCCGGCCGCCAGGTCGCCGAGGCGTTTGAAGGCCGGATGTTGCAGGCAACTGATCGCGCCGAAGGCGTAGCCAAAGGGCAGCATGTCGACGAAACGCAGCAGGTTGCGGATCAACGAGGCGGACCAGCCGATCGGCCTGCCGTCGTCCTGCACCACGCGCAACCCCATCATTTGCTTGCCCGGCGAGCGGCCCTGGTTGAACAGTTCGAACAACACCATGTACCACCAGCTGATAACGAACAGCAGGATCGATCCCAGGCCGATGCCCAGTTCGCCGAAAAATGCCAGGACGAAAAACAGCAGCCCCAGCACGAGTCCGCGTATGCCCAAGTCGATGGCGAAGGCCAGCGCACGGGGCATCAGCCCCGCCGGGCGCAGTGGCAGGTCAATGCCCTCGGGCGTTTCGACCTGGTAGCGCGTGTCCAGGGGGAGCGGCAGCGGCGCGTTCCTTTGCAGTGCTGGTGTCTCGAGCATGGGCAACCTGTGATGGGCCGTTCGAACGTTCGATCTCGGCCCAGATGCTAGCAGTCTTCGGGCGGGCAAACGATAGAACTGTGCAGGTCATTCATGGTTTGCAACAGGATTCGTAGGCACCGCAGATCTATTGTGGGAGCG
>NZ_JAOSHO010000266.1 GCF_025917275.1 Pseudomonas agronomica
CTGTGGGTTACCCAGCCGCTGCGCCAACCCCCACCGTCGTGCGCAACCGCCCTTCCAACCGGCGCTTGAGCCCGCGGGATTCAATCAACAGCTTCGACCCCTTGCTGGCATTCGCCCGGCCCCATTCTTCGAGCAATTCCAGGCACGAGTGGTCGATGTAGCTCAGGTTATTGAGCGGCACATGCACCGTCGCGCCTTCGGGGATGGAGCCCAGTACCTGGGTCAGCGCCGGCACCTTGAGGAACGTGGCCGCCCCCACCAGTCGCAGTTCCATCTCGCCTTCCTGCGGCAAGTCGATCAGGCTGATCTTCAGGCGCGAGGCTTTCCAGGCGAGTTTCACCAGGGTCAGGCCGAAACCGATCAGCACGCCGGTCAACAGGTCGGTGAAGATGATCGCCAACGCCGTCGCGGCGTAGGTGAACATCGGCATCCGCCCATAACGGCCCAGACCGCGGAATGCCTTGAGGTCCACCAGTTTGAAGCCGGTGTAGACCAGCACGCCGGCCAGGCTCGCCACCGGAATGCTTTGCAGCACGCTGGAGAGCAACAGTACGAACAGCAGCAACCACAGGCCGTGGAAAATCGTTGACATCCGCGTGGTCGCACCGGCCTGGACATTGGCCGAGCTGCGCACGATCACCCCGGTCATCGGCAGCGCGCCGAGCAAGCCGCAAAGCATGTTACCGATACCTTGGGCCGACAGTTCCCTGTCGAAGTCCGCCCGTTCGCCACTGTGCATGCGATCCACGGCGGCCGCCGACAACAGGGTTTCGGCGCTGGCGATGAAGGCCACCGCGAACGCGGCGATGAGCAACGTCGGATCGGCCAGGTTCAGCAAATCCGCCGGGCGCAGCCAGTCGATGGCTTCGGCCATGTTTTCCGGAACATCCACGCGCTTGACCTGCAACGCCAGCAGCAGGCTGGCAACCGTTGCCAGGCCCACGCCGAGTAGCGCGCCGGGAATGAAGCGCAGCGTGTGAGGGCGAAACTTTTCCCACAGCCACATCACCGCGATCGTCGACAAGCCGAGCAGGCCAGCCTGCCAGCCAAAGGACGGCAAAGCCTGGGCCACCGCCGCAGGGAACGCTGCCAGGTTATCAAGGCCCGAAGGCTTGGGTGCCGCATCGAGCATCACATGGACCTGGGACAAGATGATCAGCACGCCGATGCCGGCCAGCATCCCATACACCACGGCGGGCGCGGTGACTCGGAACCAGCAGCCGAGGCGAAAACGCCCCGCCAGCAATTGCAGCAGACCGGCCAGCAACAGGATCGGCCCGAGCATTGCCACGCCGTGCTCGCGCACCAGTTCGAAGACCAATACCGCCAACCCGGCAGCCGGACCGCTGACTTGCAGCTTCGAGCCGGCCAGGAAACCCACCACCAGGCCACCGATGATCCCGGTAATCAGGCCCTTGGCCGGTGGCAGGCCCGATGCAATGGCAATGCCCATGCACAAGGGCAGCGCCACCAGAAACACAACCACCGAAGCCAGGAGCTCCCGTGGCAGAACAGCTTTTAATTGAGCAGCACGCATGGCGACTCTCCCGAAGTTTTCTTCAGGCATGGCGCGGCCTGCCCGCTCAAAAAGCGGGAAGGCGTGAAACCATGCAAGGATGATTAGGAGTGGTTAGAAGCGCGCTTTGGGCGTCGCCACCGGTATCGGATGGCTGCCATCGAGCGGTAGGAAACGTCCCTGGTCCGCGTCGAAGGCTTTGATCTCGCTGGTCTCGATGTTGTACACCCAGCCGTGGATGAACAACTGGCCGCTGGCCATGCGCGAAGCCACCGAGGGGTGCGTTCGCAGGTGATGCAACTGCGCGATCACGTTTTCTTCGGTGAGGACAGGCATGGTCTGCTTCTCGTCACCGCACGGGCAGTTGTCATGGACCATGGTCTTGGCGACTTCGGCGTGGCGCAGCCAGGCCTTGACCGTCGGCATTTTTTCCAGGGTGTCGGGGTTGAGCACGGCACGCATGGCGCCGCAATCGGAATGGCCGCAGACGATGATGTGCTGCACGCCGAGGGCGAGCACGGCGTATTCGATGGCGGTGGAAACGCCGCCATTCATCTGGCCGTAAGGCGGAACGACGTTGCCGACGTTACGGGTCACGAACAGGTCGCCAGGGGAACTATGGGTGATCAACTCGGGCACGATGCGCGAATCGGCGCAGGTGATGAACATCGCCCGGGGTTTCTGGGCGGTGGCGAGTTTCTTGAAGAGTTCTTCCTGCTGGGGAAAGATCTCGTGATGGAAATGCAAAAAGCCGTCAACAATGTGCTGCAGCGCTGCATCGGCGGTTTCCGCCTCGGGTTGGGCTGAAGCCGACGCAGCCAACGGCTGTTTATCCTTGTCACTCATGATTCATCCTCTTTGAGACGCCAGTGGCTGGTTAAAAAACATCCAGGCCGAAGTGCTCGACCCGTCAGTCACTCGATGAACAAGGTAGCGGCCGAAACTTAACTCAAACTGAAATCGAAGGCTCTAGGACGCGTCCTACGAGGCATAAACAAAGCGCCACAGGCGTTTGTTTCTCGCCATGTTCAAGCTCCAATTTAAAGCGAACTGTATTTAAATCAACGACATCTGTCGCCCCGGCGGACAGAAGGCTTCGCAATCGAGATCGTAACCATCGCGTCGTTCCATCCCCAGACGTTTAAGCGCCTTGGCGAAGCGCTGGGCCAGCAAGTCCGCAAAAGGGCCTTCGCCGCGCATTCGCACGCCAAACCTGCTGTCATAAAGTTCGCCACCGCGGCTCTGGCGCACCAGGCTCAAGACATGGGCGGCGCGTTGCGGGTAGTGCGCCTGCAACCATTCTTCGAACAGCGGCGCCACCTCCAGGGGCAGGCGCAGCATGACATAGGCGGCATTCTGCGCCCCGGCGGCATGGGCTTCGGCCAGCAGGCTCTCGATTTCGCTGTCGTTGATCATCGGGATCATCGGCGCGCAGAGCACACCCACCCGGACGCCCGCCTCGCGCATGACCTTTATCGCCCGCAACCTGGCCTTGGGTGCCGCCGCACGGGGTTCGAGGATGCGCTTGAGCTCATCGTCCAGCGTGGTCAGGCTGATCATCACGTGCACCAGGCGTTGTTGCGCCAGTTCGGTCAACAGGTCCAGGTCGCGCAGGATCAGCGAACCCTTGGTGACGATCGTCACCGGATGCCGATAACGCAGTAGCACTTCGAGGATCCGGCGGGTGATACGCTGCTCGCGTTCGATCGGCTGGTAGGGGTCGGTGTTGGAACCCAGCGCAATCGGCGCGCATTGATAACCGCGCCGGGACAATTGTTCTTCCAGCACATCGGCGGCATTCGTCTTGGCGATCAGCTTGGTTTCGAAATCCAGCCCCGGCGACATGTCCCAATAGGCATGGCTGGGCCGCGCATAGCAGTAGATGCAACCGTGCTCGCAGCCTCGGTAGGGGTTGATCGAGCGGTCGAACGGGATGTCCGTGGACGTGTTGCGGGTGATGATGGTCTTGGCCGTTTCGATGCGCACTTCGGTGCCCTGGGTCGGCGGGACTTCCTGGTACCAGCCGTCGTCCTCGGCCACCGAGCGGCTCGGGGCGAAGCGGTTGTGCGGGTTGGTCGCGGTGCCGCGCCCGCGCGGTGGAAGGGAGGCGGACATGGGGATACTCCGATAGCTGTATGCGCATACAGTATTCGCTGCATTCGATTAAGGCCAGTGCCATTCGGCAGCCAATAACCGACAAGCCTTCACAACCCTTTGACGTTCTGCTCACAGGCTTTTAACCGGAACGAGCCGACACTGTTCATCTCGTCCTCATTTCGGTCGCTTGTGCATGCTCACGTTCTGCTCCCGTTCCCTGCTCTGCCTGGCCCTGTGCGTCGGACTCGGGGAGATGCCCGCCCAAGCAGCCGATGCCATCGAGGCACGGCCCCCTGAATGGGCCCAGCCAGTGGAAAAGGACTACAACCTCTATCAGATGTCACCGACGCTTTACCGCAGCTCGCTGCCAGATAGCGGTGCTTTGCCCCTGCTGGCGAAGCTCAAGATCGGCACGGTCATCACCTTCCTGCCGGAGTCGGACAAGCGCTGGCTGTCCACGCCCACCGTCCAGCAAGTGCAGTTGCCCTACCGCACCAATCACGTCGATGACAGCGATATTCTCAGGGCCTTGCGTGCCATCCAGGCGGCCGAGGCCAACGGACCGGTGCTGATGCACTGCAAGCACGGGTCGGACCGCACCGGCCTGGTGGCCGCCATGTACCGGGTGGTTGTGCAAGGCTGGAGCAAAGAGGACGCCCTGAACGAAATGACCGAGGGCGGCTTCGGTGACAGCCATCACTTCAAGGACGGCGTGCGCTACATGATGCAAGCCGATGTCGACAAACTCCGCGTGGCGTTGGCGAACGGCGATTGCAGTACGAGCGTCTTTGCGTTGTGCTCGTTGAAAAGCTGGGTCAACTCAACGACCACGGCGCATCACCTCGACCCTCAGGCCCTTTCGCCACGATGATCGGTCGCCTGCAAGAAGGCTTCGATGGGCTCGTACAACGGCCCTGAATCGCCCGGCCCGAGGATGTGTTGTCGAAGCGCCTTGCCGGTCGTCGCGTTGAACACCCCGTCGCGCTTGAACCTTTTGAACACCCGCTCGGCCAGGGCAGGGCACCATAGATAGGCGTACATCCTTGCTTCGTAACCTGTCACCAGGTAGTCCAGCCCATTGGCCAGGCGTGAGTTGGCAATGACTGGCAAATGGCTTATCTGTTCACTGACCTGCTGGAATACCTGCTGGATGCTGCGTCCATCACCGTGAGTACGGTGCAACTCGATATCCAACAGCGCATTTCGCCAGTTGTTGGCGGTTTCCCAACTGGCCTGGGTCGTGACGAGCGTTATCAGTTGATCCGCCATCTCGCCAGGCAAGGGTGCTCCGGTTTGGTGATGTGTCGATACGCGGACGAGGCATTCCTTGGAGAAGCACCACCGTTCAAACAGACATCCGGCGAATTCCGCCGAATCGCGGGAGAGTCGATTGATCGACGAGATGTCCCGATAGGCGGCCTGGCTCAGGACCTGATGCAAGCAATGACCAAACTCATGGAAAAGAATGCGTAGCTGCAGATGGTCGAGCAGCGTCGGGTTCGCGGCTGTTCCCCGTGGCAGCCAGCCATGCAGGACGGCGATGGGGCGTCGCAGTTTACCTTCAGCGGTTATCTGGCGGTCGCGAATGGTCGTGGTATGGGAGTAACCGTCCTGGCCATCGGCCACGTAGGGGTCAAAATAGATATAACCGATGCACGTCCCTTCTTCCGAAACTTCAAACAGGCGCACATCAGGATCCCACGTCGGCACATCCTTGCGTTCGATGAAATCCACCGCGAACAGATTCGTCGCGATTGCCAGCAGCTTGGGGAAGACAGCCTCCAATGGAAACCAGGCACTCAGCTCTTGCTGTGAAATGCCTGCCGCCTTGTGGCGAAGTTTTTCCGCGAGGTACGGATAATCCCAGGGTTCGGGCTCGCTGAGGCCTTGTTGCCTGGCGAAGGCTTTCAGCTGTTCGGTATCCCGGTTGAACGTGCTCTGCTGCAATTGGAGTTGCGCAGACAAGAATGTCATCACCTCTTCGGGGGTCTGGGCCTGCTCCGACGCGACAGTCATCTGAGCGAAATCCGAATAACCCATCAAGTTGGCGTATTCGTGGCGGTCGTCCAGCAGTTGCTTGAGTACCATCCCATTGTCGAACTGGCCGGCCTGCGGTCCTTGATCGGAGGCTCGCGTGCAGTAGGCCTCGTGGATTTGCTGGCGCAGCGCGCGATTGTCGGCGTAGAGGGTCACGATACGATGCGACTCATCATCAAGGGTCAGCAGCCATCCCGTTTGCCCAGCCTTGTTCGCCTGAAGGGCCATGCGCTGTTTGAATGCCGCCGGCAGGCCGCTGAGCTGGTCCTCATCGACAATGGGCAGGGTCCAGGCTTTGTTTGCACTTTGCAGTTGGTCCCAAAAAAGTTGCTCGGCGTTTTCAATGCGCAGCTTTACCTGGCTCTGGTCAATCCCCGGGATACAGGGCTGGTTTTCGCAAAACTGCAGCAGGTTCTTATCCAGGACTCTTTTGCGCGCCGGTTCGAGATTGATCCCTATTTCGCTATTCGCCAAGCGCTGGTAAAGCTCAAATAGCTTGGCGTTTTTTAGCAGCTCATCGCGAAAATCAATTAATCGGGTCTCACAATCAAGCGACGCCTGCTTCCAGGGTTCGCCCTCCCGGGTCTTGGTCAGGAGGTTGAGCAGATAGCCGAAACCCTCCAGGCGAGTGTGGATTTCATCCATCGCCAGGACCAGGTCGTCCCAGGTTGGAAAAGGGGTTTGGCTGGCAATGATGTCAGCGACCTTGTCTTGGCTTTCAGCCAATATCCGGTCGAGGGCGGGGGAGAAGTGTTCGGCCCGGATGTCCGCGAAGGGCGGTAGATCGTAGGCTTGCAGCAATGGGTTTTCTGGATATGACACGGTAGATGCTTCCTTTCAGTGTGGACGTGTCGGACCAGTCTGAAGAGGAAGCGGTGGCACCCTGCGGTATATATGTATAGCTTTCGGGCCGGACGGCCCGAAAGCTGATGCAGGAGATTTCAGTCGGTTTTTTTCTTCAACTTGGGGTTGGGGAAAAATTGCACCGCCTGGACTTTCGCGTCCGGCGCCTTGAGCGCCGAGGTGTTGACCCGGGTGCCCAATTCCTTGGGCACCGACAGGCCTTGCTCGTTGAGCGTGTCGGAATAACCGCAGGCCACGCATTCGCGATGCGGCACGCCGTCTTCGTTCCACATCATCAACTTGTCCGGCTCACTGCACGCCGGGCAGACCGCCCCGGCGATGAAGCGTCGTTTGGTAATCACAGGCCCCTCGCTCATGCTGCCGCGTCCTCACTCAGGCCGCTATGGCGCAAGAGTGCGTCAATCGACGGCTCGCGGCCACGGAAGTCGACGAACAGCACCATCGGCTCCTGGGAACCGCCGCGCGCCAGGATCGCCTCGCGGAAGGCGCGAC
>NZ_JAOSHO010000267.1 GCF_025917275.1 Pseudomonas agronomica
ACGGGATTATTGCTCGACGTCATTGATCCGAACGACGGCCATCAGGACAGGCCCGACGCCAGTTGCATGACGCGTTCCTGGGTGGCTTCGCTGCGGTCGAGGGTGCCCATCAGGTCGCCTTCGTGCATGACCATGACGCGGTCGCTCATACCCAGCACTTCCGGCAACTCCGAAGAAATCATGATCACCGCCATGCCTTCGCTGGCGAGGTAGGCGATGAGCCGATAGATCTCGGCCTTGGCGCCAACGTCGATGCCGCGGGTCGGCTCATCGAGGATCAGGATGCGCGGGTTGGTCATCAGCCAGCGCGCGAGCAAGGCCTTCTGCTGGTTGCCACCGGACAAGGTGTCGATGCACTGCTCCAGCGACGGCGTCTTGACTCGCAACTTCTTGCACATGTCTTCGCACAGGGCGCGCAGGGCTTTCTGCTGGATGAAACCGTTGCCGACGTAATGGGGCAGCACGGCCATCTCCATGTTTTCCAGCACCGACAGGCACGGGAACAGGCCGCTGAGCTTGCGGTCCTCGGTCAACAGCGCGAAGCCCTTCTCGATCGCCATGTGCGGGTCGGTGATGCGCACCGGCTGGCCGTCCAGCAGGATCTCGCCGCCGGTACTCGGGGTCACGCCGAAGATCGCTTCGGCAACGTTGGTCCGGCCCGAGCCCATCAGCCCGGCGATGCCAAGGATTTCCCCGGCATGCAGGTCGAACGACACGCCTTTGAAAATGCCGTCCAGGCTCAGGTCGCGCACCGACAGGACCAAGTCACCGATGGGCTTGTCCCGCACCGGGAACAACTGGCTCAGTTCGCGTCCGACCATCATCGAAATCAGACTGTCACCGTCCATGCTGTCGGCCCGTTGCAGGCCGATGTAGGCGCCGTCGCGAAACACCGCCACTTCATCGGCGATGGCGAACACTTCGTTCATTTTGTGGGTGATGTAGATGATGCCCTTACCCTGGGCCTTGAGGTCGGCGATGATCGAGAACAGGTGGGCGACTTCGGTCTCGGTGATGGCCGAGGTCGGCTCGTCCATGATCAGGATGTCGGAGTCGTACGAGACCGCCTTGGCGATCTCCACCATCTGCCGCTCGGCGATGCTCAGGTTGCCCACCTGCTCCTCCGGGTCGAGCTTGATGCGCAAGCGCTCCAGCAACCGGGCGGTGCAGCGATGCATTTCACCGTGGTCGACCATGTGCAGGCCGTTGAGCTGTTCACGGCCGATCCAGATGTTCTCGGCGATGCTCATGTGCGGCATCAGGTTCAGTTCCTGGTGGATCATCGCGATCCCGGCCTGCAAGGCCGCCAGGGGCGTATCGAAGGTAACGGGCTTGCCGCGCAAGCGCAGTTCGCCGGCGTCGGGCTGGTAGATACCGGCGATGATCTTCATCAAGGTGGATTTACCTGCGCCGTTTTCGCCCATCAGGGCCAGCACCGAACCGGGGCGCACCCGCAATTGCACGTCGGACAACGCCACCACGCCGGGAAAACCCTTGCTGACGTTGACGACCTCCAACAGGTACGGTTCGTCGGGTAATACGTCCGGCCGGAAGGTTGCCGCCGGGGCGCTCGAAGCAGTCGCAGATGCGAACATGGTCAGGTACTCCCTCGGCAAGGTCGGCGCGGCGACCTTGCCTGCTTATTGTTTTGGTGGGCCAGGCGCAGCGTCACTTGAACTGGTCGACGTTCTCCGGCGTGATCAGGCGATACGGCACCACGACGGATTCCATTTTCTCGCCCTTGGCCATTTTCACTGCCGTGTCGATGGAGCCGTCGGCCTGGCCCTTGGCGTCCTGGAACACCGAGACCGCCATGTCGCCTTTCTTGATGGCGTTCAAGCCGTCCGGCGTGCCGTCGACCCCGGCAATCAACACGCTGCCCTTCTTGGTGCCCGCTTGCTTGAGTGCCATGGCGGCGCCGATGGCCATCTCGTCGTTGTTGGACACCACCGCGTTGAACTCGCGGCCTTGGGTCAGCCAATCGTTGACCAAGGTCATGCCCTTGTCCCGGGACCAGGTGCCGGTTTGCTCCTGCTCGATCTTGATGTCCGGGTACTTCTTGAGGATTTCCTTGACGCCCTTGGTGCGGTTGGTGGTGGAGTTGTTGGCCAGGTCGCCCAGCAGGATCACGATGTCGCCCTTGCCGCCCATCTTGTCGGCCAGGTATTGCATCTGCATGCGCCCGGCCTCCAGGTCATCCGAGGCCACGGTGACCACCCCTTCGGGCAACTTCGGATCGTCCGGACGGCGGTTGACGTACACCAGCGGGATACCGGCGGCTACGGCGGCCTTGGTGATGCGCTGGGTCGCGGCGGTGTCCACCGGGTTGACGATGAGCGCGTCGACCTTCTGGCTGATGAAGCTTTCCACCTGGCTCAGTTGCTTGACCACATCGCTGCGCGCGTCTTCGAATTGCAGCGTGACGCCGTCCGGCAGGGACTTGGCTTTCTTGTCCATGGATTCGCGCAGGTAGGTCAACCAGGTGTCATCGAACTGAGACATGCTGACGCCGATCTTCAGGTCCGCCAGGGCAGCGCCGCTGGCGAACATCAATGACAGGGCCAGCGAGGCAATGCGGGTCTTGGTGTTCATGAACGTTCTTTCTCCACTTTTTTGTTGGTTTTATGGATAAGGCGTGACGGACTTCAGGAACGCGGCAAACGCACGATCGGTGCGCCGGGCATGCAGCACACCACGGCGCCCTTGCGCTGGATGCACAGGGATTCAAACAAGGGAAGAATTGCGGACAGGCGCAAGGACGGTGGCAAGTGAAACGCAGAGCGGTTGAAGGTTTTCATCGACGATACCTGGCTGTGTTTCTTGTTTTTGTTTCGTCCTTCGTCTATTCAGGGCAGGCCTGGATAAACGCGGACAGGGTTGTCGGTAACCTGGAATCGACTTTATTGGAAAATATTTTCCATATCAACTCATTTTAGAATTTTATTCGTTTTTTATTCCATGTCCTACAGGCGCGGATAAACACACCACCACGCCCTGCTCCGCACTCTGCCTTGCGGCGTCCAGGATTCGCGTCGTGGCCAAGACATCGCGGGCCGCCACCGGCAGAGGGCCCTCGCCCTGCAACGCAGTCTGGAGGCGCTGATAGAACTCCAGCCAGCAACCGCGCTCCGAGGCCACACGTTCGCGCTCGGCACCGTGCTCGAACCAGCCCCAGCGCCGATGCTCCTCGGCGCCCCAGCGTTCGCCTTCGGTGGCTGGGCTCCGCCCCGCCAATGCCAAGGCTTCCTGCCCGTCGAGGCCTTCGACGGTATAGCAGCCTTCGCTGCCGCTGACCCGGAAACGTGGGCGGGGAGCGTTTTGCACGCAGTTGCCGCTCAAATGGGAGATGACGCCACCGGCATGGGTCAAGGACATGAAGAAGCCGTTATCAAACGTCTGGCCCGGCTGTCGATAATCCAGCTCGGCATAAACCCGTATCACCGGCCCGAACAACTGCAGCGCCTGGTCCACCAGGTGGCTGCCCAGGTCCCGCAGGAATCCCCCGCCGCTGCCTTTGCCCACCGAGGTGGGCGAATAACGCTCGACGCTGGATTCAAAGCGAATGACCTGACCCAGGGCGCCAGACGAAAGCAATTTGCGCACGGTCAGGAAATCCGAATCCCAGCGACGGTTCTGATACACGCTCAACGGCACGTTGCGGCGTTCGGCGGCCAGCACCATCGCTTCGGCCTGCCCGGCGTCGAGGGCAAAAGGCTTGTCGCTGACCACCGCCACGCCGAGTTCGATCGCCTGCATCACAATCGCCGGGCGGCCGTCCAAAGGCGTGGAGACCACCACCGCATCGACACCCGTCGCCACCAACTGTTCGAGAGTGTCGAACGCCTGGACCTCCGGGTAATCGCTGGCCAGCTGCTGGCGCCGCTCGGCGGAGCGGGTCACCACGCCGACAAACGTAGCGCCCGGCAGGCTGCTGATCAGCGGCGCATGAAAAAACCGCCCGCCCTTGCCGTAGCCGACTAGTCCGATTCGCATGAACACTCCTTGTTAGTCATTGAACACACACACCTGTGGGAGCGAGCTTGCTCGCGATGGCGGTGTGTCAGTCAACGCAATGCAAGCTGATCCGACGCTATCGCGAGCAAGCTCGCTCCCACAATTGACTGCATTCCACAGCGGGAATGCGGTCAGCCGTAAAAGCGTGGCCGCTCCGGCAGGTCGACCTTGACGATCTGCCCACTCTGCTGCGCTTCGATGCAGGCATCCGCCGCCACCGCCGCCGCGTAGCCGTCCCAGGCCGACGGCCCGCCCACGTGCCCGGCGCGCACGCCGTCGATGAAGGCCTGCAATTCGACGTCATAAGCCGCGATGAAGCGATCCTTCCAATCCATCAGGATCGCATTGGACAACTTGGCGCCGCTGCGCAGTTGCACCTGGGACGGTTCCGGCAGCTTGGCGATGCCGGTCTCCCCCACCACTTCGCATTGGATGTCGTAACCGTACTGGCAATTGACGAACACCTCGACGTCGATCCGCGTGCCCTTGGCGGTTTCCAGCAGGACGATCTGCGGATCACGCAGGTGAGCCAAGGCCTTGCTGCTCTTGCGCGGGAACACCACCTGCACCGACACATAGTCATCGGCCAGCAGCCAGCGCAGCACGTCCAGCTCGTGGATCAGGGTGTCGGTGATCGCCATGTCGGTCTTGTAGTTTTCCCCTACCCGCGGGTTGCGGTGGGCACAGTGCAGCATCAACGGCTCGCCGATCTGGCCACTGTCGATGACCGACTTGAGCGCGCGATAACCTTCATCATATGGCCGCATGAAACCGACCTGCACCAGGCGCTTGCCGTGGGCCACTTCGGCTTCGACGATCTTGCGGCAGCCTTCGGCCGTGACGGCCAGGGGTTTCTCGCAGAACACCGGTTTGCCCGCCGCGATGGCCGCCAGCACGAACTCTTCATGGCTCGGCCCCCAGGACGTGACAAGGATCGCCTCGACGTCCGGCGCCTTGATCAGCGCGTGGCCGTCCGGATACACCTCGGCGGTCAGCTTCAGGTCGGCCACCACTTTCGCCGCCTGGGCAAGGTTGATGTCGGTCACCGCCACCACCTGGCTGTTGAGCAAGGTCTGGCTGCAACGACGGATGTGGTCCTGGCCGATGGCCCCGGTGCCGATGACGCCCAGCTTCAAAGACATGTGGAACTCCTTAATGTAGGTGTTGGCGCAATCAGTATTGACGGGCCTTGGCCAGTCGTTCGTTGAGGGTCTTGGCGACGGCATCGGTGCGGGCGCTGGTGGAGACTTGCGCCACGCCGACCCGCCACCACGACAGGTATTTGTGGATCATGGTCTTGGGCAGGACCTTGATGTCGATCAGCGTCGAGACCGTCTGGCGCCGGGCATCGGCGAGGGCCCCGTGCAACTCGTCCAGCGTCTTGACCGTGTAGGTCTTGCAGCCGTAGGCCGCAGCGCTCATGGCGAAGTCCACCGGCACGAAGCCGCCGTCGAGCTTGCCCGTCTCCGGGTTGCGGAAGCGGAACTCGGTGCCGAAGCTGTCCATGCCGTGTTCCATTTGCAGGTTGTTGATGCAGCCGAAGGTCATGTTGTCCAGCAGCACCACGTTGATCTTGCGCCGCTCCTGGATCGAGGTCGCCAGTTCCGAATGCAGCATCATGTAGGAACCGTCGCCCACCAGCGCGTAGACCTCCTTGTCCGGCTCGGCGAGTTTCACGCCCAGGGCGGCATTTACTTCGTAGCCCATGCACGAATAGGCATATTCGACGTGGTAGGTGTTCACGCCCTTGCTGCGCCAGCTGCGTTGCAAATCCCCGGGCAGGCTGCCGGCTGCGGCGACGATGATGGCGTCGTCCGCCAAGGTTTGGTTGAGCGTGCCCAGCACGCGGCTCTGGGTCAGGCAGGAGCCGGTGAGTTCGATGAATTCGCGAAACACCGCCGGGTCCATGTGATCGTTGATTTCCGGGACGAAATCCTGGGTCTGGAAATCCGCCTGGTAGATCCGGTCCACTTCCGCGTCGAGCTGGGCCTTGGCGTCGGCGATCTGCCCGCCCCATTCGGCACGGTAGTCCCCCAGTTTGCCGGCCAGCGCCTCCAGGCCAGAACGGGCGTCGGCCAGCAGTTGCACGCCGTCGAGTTTCAGCGCATCGCACGGGCTGATGTTGAGGTTGAGAAACTGCACTTCGGGGTGCTGGAACAGCCATTTCGACGCGGTGGTGAAATCGCTGTAGCGGGTGCCGATACCGATGATCAGGTCCGCATCCTTGGCCAGCAGGTTCGCTGCCAGGCAACCGGTCTCGCCGACGCCGCCCACGTTCAGTGGGTGGCTGGAGACGATGGCGCTTTTCCCCGCCTGGGTTTCGGCAAAAGGAATGTCGAAGCGCTCGGCAAAGGCTTGCAATGCCGCATTGGCCCCGGAGTACTTCACCCCACCGCCGCAGATGATCAACGGCTTGCGCTTGCCCTTGAGCAGCGCCAACGCGTCGCCGAGCATCGCTTCGGTGGCCGGGCGGCGGTCGATGCGGTGCACGCGTTTTTGCAGGAAGTAATCCGGGTAATCGTAGGCTTCGGCCTGCACGTCCTGGGGCAGCGCCAAGGTCACCGCGCCGGTTTCGGCCGGGTCGGTCAGCACGCGCATGGCCTGGATCGCGGCAGTCATCAATTGCTCGGGGCGGTTGATGCGATCCCAGTATTTACTCACGGCCTTGAACGCATCGTTGGTGCTGATGCTCAAGTCGTGGAACTGCTCGATCTGTTGCAGCACCGGGTCCGGTTGGCGACTGGCGTAGACATCGCCCGGCAATAGCAGCAGCGGGATGCGATTGGCCGTTGCGGTGGCGGCAGCGGTCAGCATGTTCGCCGCGCCGGGACCGACCGACGAGGTACAGGCGTAGATCTTGCGCCGCAAATGCTGCTTGGCAAACCCGATGGCAGCGTGGGCCATGCCCTGCTCGTTGCGGCCCTGATGGACCACCAGGTCGCCACTGTCCTGCTCCAGCGCCTGGCCCAGGCCC
>NZ_JAOSHO010000268.1 GCF_025917275.1 Pseudomonas agronomica
TGCCGCCCCACAACAGCACGGTGCGCTGGCCTTCGAGCCACTTCTTATCCGCCAGCTGCGGGGCGATGGCGGTGATCTCGGTGGGTTCGCCGACGATGAGCAGGAGGCGGACTTTGTGGCGCCAGAGGGGGCCATATTGGTGGCGGAGGGTTTCGCGGAGCCTGGCCAGTTTCTCTTCGTCGTCTTTCAAATCAGGCGGCGGATTCAACCGGGATGTAGCGACGTCGCCATTGCCCCCCAGCGTGGACCGTTGCGCCTGGCGTACCGCCAACTGTTCCCAGGCCAACAAAATCGATGGGCAGAACAAAACGAGCGCTAACCATGCGCCCAATCCCCATGTCCCCAATTGTTGTAAATCCACCGCCGGCCAGCCGAGGTATTCACCACCCAAGCGATACAACAGGCAGCCGAGCATCACCACGAAGGTGATGAAAAACAGGTAGCCCGATCCCAGCCCTATCCATGAGCCCTTGCGCTCGTGTTTATCCGTTGCCATGAGGTTGTGCCACTCCTATTGTCAATCGCTTGTCCGCATCCTGGCTCAGCCAGCCACAGGGCTGTCCGGCCTCCTTTGCTTGCAACAACGCCAACGACATGCCGATAAACGGCGCCAGATGCGCCAAGGCGCCCCATTGTCCCGCCAGTTGATGTTCGAGCGCCGACCAACCGCCGGCCAAGAACGCCTCCTGGCTGGCCTGGTCCATGGCCAGACAAGTCGGCGGCGGTGCTTTCAGCCCGGCGTAACGCTGTATTTGTGAGCAGAGTTCTGCGGCCGGTTCATGAGTCTCGCCGGACAGGTATTCACTCCGATGCAGTAGCTGCCGTCCCTGTCGACTCACCACCCACAAAAAACCGCCTTCGCCGGGGGGCGCGGCCGCTTCGCCGCTCTGCGCCGACACCACGCCGGCGCACAGCAGCCAGTCGTCTGCGTGACGGCATTCTTGGTTGAAGATGTCGATCAGTTCGTCCAAGTCCGCCAGGTCCTGCAACGGCAAGCGCACTTTGGGCAGCTCGTTAGCTTGGCTGCCCAGCATCTTCCCGAAGGCAGCCAAATCGCTCTCGCCGCCCGCCCAGGCAATCGCTCGCAGCCTCGGCCAGCGCTCCGACACCGTGGCCAGTTCCAGTACCAACCGGGCCAAGTGTTGCGCCAGCGCCGGAGCACGCTCGGCGGACTGACCGAGGACCACCGGGCAATTCAATGACGACGCAGCCGTGGGCGTCGGCAGGGGCGTGTCGTTCATCAGGTTCTGAAAGTGTGTTTGATCGTCCCCAGTCGGCCCCAACAACAGCACCTCCTCCACCGGCAACGCCAGGCTTCGCCAACGCCACCAGCGTCGAGTGTCATCGTCCTGGGTGCGGCGAAATACGTCGCGGCTGAACAAGCCGATCTGCCACGGCAACACCCGCAGCGCCAATGCCAGTCCCCAGCCCAAGGGCAACACGGCGCTCCACAGCCACAACTCCAAACGTGGCCGGTCTGCGGGCCAGAGCGCCAACAGGACTGCCGACTGCATTCCCCACAGCAACGGCAACGCCAGCCACCAACGGCCCCAGCGCGGTTCGCATGGCTCGGCGAACGACGGATAGCGCGGCGGGCGGTTCATGGCTTCACCGATATGGACGACAGCGGCAGCGTGCTGACCAACGTACAACCGCACTCACAGCGGTACCCGTCCAAGGCCAACAACTGCCCGTTGAAGCTGAAACCTGTCGCGCCCTGGGCGATGCGATTCTCGCCATGCAAGTCGCAGCGGACCTTGTCCCCCGCGCAGGACAGCGGTTGGCCGAAGGCCAGGAAACGGCCTTCGAGCACTTCGCCGCCGAAGGGACGCAGGGGGTCGCCTCTACGTATCAAGGGCATCATGAGGCGACCTCCCCATCAAACTCCACCAGAACGCCGGCCAGCCGCAGTATTTCGTCGGTCCGCTCGAGGCGCCGCAGATGGTCGTCCAAGGCGATCTGTTTCTTCTGCTCGATCACCACTTCGCCGATATGGCGCGTCGGCTGCAGGATCTTTTCCGCCCCCGGCAGGAACGGCACCACCGCACCGCTGACCTTGTCGATCACCTGATAACCAATGGTCGCCGCGCCCATGCCGGCCGCCAGCCCACCCACCGCGCCCAGCGTGCCGCTGCGCTTGATGCCATACACCGTGGCGCCCGCCAGCACCGCCACGCCCAGCATCCGCCCGGCCACCACCACCGGGGACAGGGCACGGCTGTTCTCGTTGCCGAAATAGGTCATGCGATAGAAAAAGTAACCGGCCCACAGCTCCCGGGACGCCAACTTGTCGTGCATGAACCAGGCCCGCGAATCGTGGATGTGGTCATCGAACAACGCCACCAGCAGCGCCAGGCCCGGCTTCCGGCTGGGCAAACCGAACCTGTCCAGGAACAGCTGCTCCTTGCGCAACTCGCCCGCCGCCTTGATGCTCGCATGGTCCCGCACCTCATCATTCTCGTTGAGCAGGTACATTGTGTCGCGCAGGACCACGTCCAGGACGGAGCCCTTCCAACTGGTCTGCTCGCGACCGATGTCCAGGTAGTCGTGCTTGAACTCGGTGGCAGCCTGGCTGAGCTGGGTCTGATCGATCTGCGGCTCGTAGATCGGCGGGCCGGGATGGTTCATTGCTGCTGCGGGTGCTTTCTGGCGGTTTTCCAGTGCGGCCCGTTTCTGGTCTTCATATTTACGACGCTGTTCGGCCGTATCGTAGGCGGTGGCTTCGTTGGCCTCGGTGAAGAAAGGTTGATGCTTGTAGCTGTCGTTGTATTGATAGCGGCCTTCGACCTTTTCGAGGTCGTTGGCAAAACGGCCAATGCGCCAGCCGGTGATCCAGCCCAATTGATCGGCCAGGGTGTCTTCGACGGTGGTGGTGAGGAGCAGAGGGTGGTAGCCGTCGGTGGGGGGGCTGCTGTTCTGATCTTCGGGTGGGACGGTGTGCAGGGTTTGGTGGTGCCAGGCGTTGAAGCGTTCGATGACTAGAGGGCTTATGTCGAATTCTTCTGTCACGTCCAGCCCCAGGACCCGCCAATTTTTCTGACTTTTCAGGCTGTCCGGCAATACTGTCTCCGGTACCTTTAATGGCGCTCCGGCAGCGAAGGCTGCGGCATACAGATCGTGCAGGACGATCTGCGAAACCAGCTCATTCGTACCGCCACGCGCCTTGCCCTGATCGTTTTTCGGGTAGCCACCGCCCACGTCGGAGTGCACACCGGGGTACACCACTTCATAGGTATTGGGCGGGTAAGTGCCATCCTCGTTACGGACCGAGTCCAGTGGAAAACAGGCACGTTGTTCGAACGCCGCGACAAAGTGCCGGCAGCATTTGATGAACTCGGGAAACGTCTTCGCATCCGGCAACAGCTGGGTGTCATCGGCCCAGTCCATGTGTCCGGCAAAAAACGGCGTGACATGGGCGATACCCACCGACGCCACGGTGTCCAGCAGGCCGAGGAACTCGATGCTCACCGGCAGCCCCAGCAGTGTCTGTTCCGGGTTTTCGGCCCCGTCCGGCGTGTCGAACAGCTGGCTCAGCCAACTCACGAAAGTGCGCGCTTCCGCCGCGCCGCGGGAAAAGCCATAGACGAAGAGCTTGACGCCCAGCACTTCAGGCCTGGCTCTGGAGACATGGACTCTCAACGGTTCCAGCAAACCTTTCATGACTTGGCGTCGTCGACCGGCGCCGAAGATGCTCATCATGGGGCCTTTGGACGTGCTCATGGACTCGACCTTGGCCTTGGCGACGACTCGGTCGATTTCCTTCTTGTGATCCAACGCAAAAGACAATGCACTTGCGACTTGCACCAAAGCCCAATTGATTCGGTCTTCTCCGCCCGTGGCAAATTGCAATCCGTTCTCGCTGTAATCCAGTTCGCCAATTTCTGGAAAGGGGGTACCGACACCGGGCATATAGGAAGAAAAATAGCCGCGTTCCATCGCCTTTGGGCCTTGAAGCGACGCGTGAAATAGCTTGGCAATATTACTGGGATGTTCTTTCTTCGTATCGTTGTCCTCGTTGTTGTTCGTCCCATCGAAAAATAGACTGATATGCAAACTGTGGCAGCATGCAGAATGCCGCTTTTGCCCTCGGGCGTTGAACGTTTGACGAAATAGATTCTTCTCCTCAAGCTGCTTATTGTAGTTCTCTGTCACCTTTCGCACGTCTGGGGGTAGCCGCCCATCGACTGGAAAAATCGGTGGTGCCCAAACCTTAGCTTTCGAATTATTAGCTTTCATTACGGACATACAGCGGGCTCCTTCATTTCTAAGGGTTCTTTAATAGGGTTGTGAGGTGAACCGTACCCCCAACAAGAAGTAGTGACCTTGATTTGATTGCAAACAAGGAAATGAACTTTCAAACCACAGGAATCTGTTCCTGACCATTCAGGTATTTCGACCGTAGCGCTATGCCGTCGATAGTTAGCTTTATGCTCTACCATAAAAGATCGAAATTCATCGGTCCCTAAGGACGGTGCATCCGCAAAAGGGTCAGGATCCACCTCCCATTCGATATCGGCCTTCAGACCGCTACGCCATTTGATCGGCAAAACAATGCAACATGAACTCCCTCCACCACCGTGAGCCCTATAACCATTGACCGAAAACCAAATAATTGCATTCAAAGTATGATTGACGGCCGCCAAATTCCCTCCCGCCATTTCATTTTCCGCAGAAGAGCAACCATTCAGCATCAATCCCAACAAGGCGTAGAGTACCCACTGCATCCATTTCCTTAACATCGACAACCCTGCCCTTTGTGCACTTCTTGGTTGTTTTTTTATCCCGGACATACGGCTGGCTCTCTCATTTGTTTTGGCTCTTTAATTGGATTGTTCGGTGAGCCGTATCCCCAGCAAGAAGTAGTGACCTTGATTTGATTACAAACTAAAAAATGGACCTTTAAGCCGCAGGAGTCCGTTCCTGACCACTCCGGAATTTCCACCGTGGCGCTATGACGTTGGAATTTAGCCTTGTGCGCAGCCCAGGCCTCCTCATCGAAACCAAATCCTGTGGTCTTTCGCTTTATTTTTGCAAAACGATTAGGGTCGACTTCCCATTCGATATGAGCCATCAGACCGGGACGCCATTTGATCGGCAAAATGATGCAACACGAACTTCCCCCTCCGCCGTGTGCTCTATAACCATTGACCGAAAACCAATTAATTGCATTCAAAGTATGATTGACGGCCGCCAAATTCCCTCCCGCCATTTCATTTTCCGCGGAAGAGCAGCCAGACAACATCAACCCCAGCAAGGCATAAGAACCTCGCGCCATCGACTTACAGAACATCAACTGCCTCATGGCAAAGTCCTTTTCATTTACATTTCAAACGCAGAACCGTCTCGTCCGCACGGTTCCTTCTATGCGATCTGTTACGCGGCACTATCTTTCGCTTTCAACGCCGAGCCGCTCTTAAGAATTAACAGGCGCAGTTCCCTTCACGTACTCATTGAGATTTCCGAAGTAATTCTCTTTGCCAGCCTGCACCGCCAGTCGATATAACAAGGCGAAACGCTCTTCCTTACTGTCCTCAAGATGGTCAAATTGGCCACTGTTCAACATCTGCTGCGCATCGGAGATGCAGCCGATCAGGTCGCATTGCTCATCGCTCAGTTCGACGAAGGGCGGCATGTCGATGTTGCCCCGCGCCTGACCGGCGCCCCGTCGCCATTGCGGCTGGTCATCCCGGTCCAGCCAAGTCCAATAACTGACGGGCAGCAGGTACTGAATACGTTGCTCGTCGCTCAAGATGGAGGAGATCAGCAGAGGGAAGATTCGCGGGTCGTAGAACCGCAACAAGCCGGGTTGCCCGCCCCACTTCATTTGGGACAGGGCTTGCAGGGCGTGGCTGAGCGCATCGAAGGGCAATGGCGAGATCGCGACCAGCAACCGTGCATCGGTTGCACAGTGAGTCATGAGTTGTTCCAGCCAGGCGCGATGTTGCCAATGCGCCAGATCCAACCGAATCAATAGCGGTGCCTGCTCCAGCAGGTTTTCCTCCGGCGTACCGCTGAACAACGAGTGCCATGGAATCTCTGGCCTTATTTGCTTCAGGGCCGGGATGGCGCAATGGCCCCAGTCAGACTGATCCAGCAGGAGGTCCACTCGCGGTATGTCCGAAGTCATACAGATGTGTTCAATCTGTTTTTGCCATTCGCTTGGCGTTGCCATGGGCATGTACTCCTTTTCTTAATTTTCGCGCGGAAGAATTCCAACAGCGTTTTCGCGAGCCACCTTGAGGCAGTCCTCACACACCGACTGCGGTAACTCCGGCAACGCAAAACTCTGCCCGGCCGGCAGCTCCCAGACATGCTGCCCCTTGAGGTTCAGCTTGCCGGGGCTATGAATGTCGATCGCGCCGCTCGAGTTGATCCGGATGAACCCACCGCCACAGGCCAGGGTGATGCCGTTCTTGGCCGTCACTTGCACGTGCCCTTGCACCGACTGCACGCTGATGTCCTGCTGGGCTTTCATGGCCAGCACGTCGCCATGGGATTCGATTTCCAGCGGGCCTTTGCCCGAGACGAGGCGCAGGCCTTCCTGTTGGGCGAGCAGCGAAATGGCCTGGTTGGCGTGGGCCGACAGGCGCTTGGCGGCGGCGAGGTTGATGTCGTCGTGGCTTTGCAGGTAGAGCGCGTCGCCGCTCTTGAGCAGCAGGCTGGCCGGGGTGACGGCGCCGATGCCCTGGGGAGCGCTGAGCAGGATGGCCGCGGCCTTGAGGTCTTTTGCGTCGGCCTGGAGTTGCTGCAAACCGTCGAGGTCAGGCGTGCGGCTGTGATGGGCCTGGGCGATGTGTTGCCACTCGGCCATCTGGCGCTTGGCACCTTCGATCTGGGCGGTAGCCGGGTCCATGCTGAGGACGTCGCCCTTGGCCTTGGCCTGCTCATCCGCACTGATAAACACCCCCCTGCCACCCCGA
>NZ_JAOSHO010000269.1 GCF_025917275.1 Pseudomonas agronomica
TCGATGCTGGCCAGGTTCAAGTCCTTGCTCAAGTCGTTGAGACTGGCAATGAACCCGAGCTTGTCGCCCCGGCTGATGACATTGCCCAGGCCGGACCAGCCGGTGAACGCGATCATCAAGGTAAGCAGCAGCACCAGGCCGAAGCCTGCGCCGAGTTTGCGATTCACGCTTACATTTCCCAGACCCTGGGCAAGCCACCGGAACATGCTGATACTCCCTTGGAGCGCTGATTTGGTTTTATGGCGGCTATATCGGCAGCCCGGGCGGGATCTGTAGGGGATTGTCAAGATTTTCTGGTGAGGGACCAGAGTGGCCTTGGAGGGTTTTAGAACAGCCTTGCAAGCAATGCGGTCACGGCAGTCTCGACCCGCAGGATCCGCTCGCCCAACTGCACCGGTTGCAGGCCGGCCTTGCCCAGCAAGTCGATCTCATAGGGAATCCAGCCGCCTTCGGGGCCGATTGCCAGGGTCACCGGTTCTGTCAGTGCCCGGGGGCAGGGCGGGTGATTGCCAGGGTGGCCAACCAGCCCGAGGGTGCCCTCGACGATGGCGGGCAGGCGATCCTCGACGAAGGGTTTGAAGCGCTTCTCGATGACGATTTCCGGCAGCACGCTGTCCCGGGCCTGCTCCAGGCCCAGGATCAGTTGCTCGCGAATCGCCTCGGGTTCCAGGAACGGCGTCTGCCAAAAGCTTTTTTCGACGCGATAACTGTTGACCAGCACCACACGCGGCACGCCCATGGTCGCCACGGTCTGGAATACGCGCCTGAGCATTTTCGGGCGCGGTAATGCCAGCACCAGGGTCAGCGGCAACTTCGCCGGCGGTGGCTGGTCGAGGGTCACTTGCAGTTCGGCTTCGCGAGGATCCAGGCGCAACACCTGGGCCGTGCCCATCAGGCCGCCGATGCGCCCGACCCGCAGGCTGTGGCCGACGGCGCTGCGGTGGACTTCCTGCATGTGGGTCAAGCGGCGATCACCCAGGACGACGCGGTCAGGCCCGATGAAATCGGCCTCCTCGAGCAGCAGCAGGTTCACGCTTGGGTCGCTGGCGGCTGGTCGTTGTGGTCATCGACCGGCTGGTCCTCGGGTTCATCTTCCCGGCGCTTGCGCACCAGGCCACCGAACAGGATGCCGATTTCGAACAACAGCCACATCGGCACCGCCAGGAGCGTCTGGGAGAAGATGTCCGGCGGGGTCAGGATCATGCCAACCACGAAGCAGCCGATGATCACGTACGGCCGGATTTTCTTCAGGTATTTGACATCCACCACGCCGATCCACACCAGCAGCACCACCGCCACGGGAATCTCGAACGCCACGCCGAAGGCGAAGAACAGCGTCATGACGAAATCCAGGTAGCTGGTGATGTCGGTCATCATTTCCACGCCCGCCGGGGTGGCGGCGGCGAAGAATTTGAAGATCAGCGGGAATACGAAGAAATAGGCGAAGGCCATGCCGGTATAGAACAACAGGATGCTCGATACCAGCAGCGGCACGGCGACGCGTTTTTCATGCTTGTACAGGCCCGGTGCGATGAAGCCCCAGATCTGGTGCAGGATCACCGGGATCGCCAGGAACAGCGAGACCATCATCGTCAGCTTCAGCGGCGTCAGGAACGGCGACGACACATCGGTGGCGATCATCGTCGCGCCGGCCGGCAGGTATTGGCGCAGCGGCGTGGAGACGAAGGTGTAGATCTGCTGGGTGAAGGAAAACAGCCCGGCGAAGATAATGAAAACCGCCGCGACGCAACGCAGCAGGCGGGTGCGCAACTCGGTGAGGTGCGATACCAGCGGCATCGGCTGGTCGTTTTCAGGGATATCGCTCATGGGGCTCGCGGCGGCAAAGTGGGATCGTGGGGAGTCGGTGTGGTCGCAGGCGCCGGATCGACCGGTTTCGCCGGCTCAGCCACTGTTGGCGCAGCTTCGACAGCCGGTGCCTGGGGGGCGATCGTCGGCTCGGCTACGGGCTGGACCGGCGTAGGCTCCTGCTGGGTCGGCGTGAAGATCTTCCGCGCTTCCTGCTCCAGGGACAGGATGTGTTCGTTGTGCAGTTGCCGACGGATGTCGTCGGCACCGATTTCACGTTCAACTTCCTGTTTGATCGCGTTGAAGCTGCGCTTCAGGCGTCCGATCCACAGACCGGCGGTGCGCGCAGCGCCCGGCAGGCGCTCGGGGCCCAGCACCAGCAGGGCGACGAGGCCGACGAGCAGCAGTTCAGTGAAGCTGATCCCAAACATTAGTCAGTGCTCACGAGTCTTTGCGGGTTGGCTCTTCGACTTTCTGGGCCTGCACGTCGATGGTGTTCGGCGCATTCACCGGCTGGGTGGCCTGCGGGTGTACCGGTTGGGCCGGCTGCACGGGTTGAGCCTGGGAGGTCGCCGGGTCGGCCGGTTTCTCGTCATCGTTCATGGCCTTGCGGAAGCCCTTGATCGACTCGCCGACATCGGTGCCGAGGTTTTTCAGTTTCTTGGTGCCGAACACCAGCACCACGACCACCAGAATGACGATCCAGTGTTTCCAGTCAAAGATACCCATGTGGCTACTCCTCTCAAAAATTGATCAGGCGGACGGGCGCGAGGCTTTCTCGACGTGCCCGGACAGACCGAAACGACGGTCCAGTTCATCCAGTACGGCCTGCGGATGCTGCCCCAGTTGGGCCAGCATGACCAGGCTGTGGAACCACAGGTCGGCGGTCTCGTAGATCACGTCGCTGCAGTCGCCGCTGATGGCGGCGTCCTTGGCGGCGATGATGGTCTCGACCGATTCCTCGCCGACCTTTTCCAGAATCTTGTTCAAGCCCTTGTGGTACAGGCTGGCGACATAGGAACTGTCGGCTGCGGCGCCCTTGCGTTCTTCCAGCACCTGGGCCAGGCGGGTCAAGGTGTCAGTCATGGGAGTGTCCTGAATAAATGGCATGCGGGTCCTTGAGCACCGGGTCGACGGTTTTCCAGTCGCCGTTCTCGAAGACGCGATAGAAGCAGCTTTGACGGCCGGTATGGCAGGCGATTTCGCCGACCTGCTCGACCATCAGGATGATGACGTCGCCGTCGCAATCCAGACGCATCTCATGCAGGTGCTGCACATGCCCGGACTCTTCACCTTTGCGCCACAGCTTGCCACGGGAACGTGACCAGTAGATGGCGCGGTTCTCGGCGGCGGTCAGGGCCAGCGCTTCGCGGTTCATCCAGGCCATCATCAGTACACGCCCGGTCTTGTGATCCT
Organism: Pseudomonas agronomica; assembly: GCF_025917275.1. Classification (GTDB taxonomy): domain Bacteria; phylum Pseudomonadota; class Gammaproteobacteria; order Pseudomonadales; family Pseudomonadaceae; genus Aquipseudomonas; species Aquipseudomonas agronomica. The sequence goes on from NZ_JAOSHO010000269.1 coordinate 3,223, forward strand.
GGGCGATGGCCGGCACCAGGCCGTCAGCGTCCCACTTGATCTCGTCCTGCCAGTTTTTCATCTTGGGTCCTGGGGCAGCGGCAAGCTTTAAGCTTCAAGCTGCAAGTAAAAGCGATTCTGTGTGGTGCTTGCGTTGATAGTTCACCCATGAACTTGCGGCTTGCAGCTTATCGCTTGCAGCTGCTTCGTGCTATCGACGAACGACCAGATACAAACCAACGGCCACCATGATGCCGGCGGGCCAATGGCCCAACTGGCTTAACGGACCGCCGGCGGCCAGCACGGCACCTCCGCCCAGGTGGGCTGCGCCGAGCAATCGCAGGAACCAGTCGTCCTTGCGCCGGTGCCACGGCGGCGCCGGGTCGTTGGCGTGGGGTTGGGACATGCGTTCGAGCAGGTCGCGGGTCATGTTGGCCAGGTGGGGAAGCTGTTCGAACTGGCTCTGCACGTTGCCCAGCAAGGCTTTCGGACTCATCCGCTCGCGCATCCAGCGTTCGAGGAACGGCTGGGCGGTGTTCCACAAATCCAGATCCGGATAGAGCTGGCGGCCGAGGCCTTCGATGTTCAGCAGGGTTTTCTGCAGCAGCACCAATTGTGGCTGCACTTCCATGTTGAAGCGTCGTGCGGTCTGGAACAGGCGCATCAGCACCTGGCCGAAGGAAATATCCTTTAACGGTTTTTCGAAGATCGGTTCGCACACGGTGCGGATTGCCGCTTCGAATTCGTTGAGCTTGGTCTCGGCCGGCACCCAACCCGAATCGATGTGCAGTTGGGCGACGCGACGGTAGTCTCGCTTGAAGAAGGCGAACAGGTTGCGCGCCAGGTAATCCTGGTCCTCAGGGGTGAGGCTGCCGACGATGCCGCAGTCGATCGCGATGTATTGCGGGCTCCACGGCTGCACAGTGCTGACGAAGATGTTGCCCGGGTGCATGTCGGCGTGGAAGAAGCTGTCGCGGAACACCTGGGTGAAGAAGATTTCCACGCCGCGCTCGGCGAGCAGTTTCATGTCGGTGCGCTGGTCGGCGAGGGTCGCCAGATCGGTGACCTGGATGCCGTAGATGCGCTCCATCACCAGCACTTTCGGCCGGCACCAGTCCCAATAGACTTGCGGTACGTAGAGCAGCGGCGAACCTTCGAAGTTGCGGCGCAGCTGGCTGGCGTTGGCGGCCTCGCGCAGCAGATCAAGCTCGTCGAAGATGGTTTTCTCGTAGTCCTGGACCACGTCCACCGGATGCAGCAGGCGCGCATCGGCGGACACCCGCTCGGCGGCGCGGGCCAGGATGAACAGCCAGGCCAGGTCCTGGGCGATGACCGGCTTGAGGCCCGGGCGAATCACCTTCACCACGACCTCTTCGCCTGTCTTGAGCTGGGCGGCGTGCACCTGGGCGACCGACGCCGATGCCAGGGGCTCGACATCGAAGCGGCTGAAGACTTCGCTGATCTTCTTGCCCAGTTGCGCTTCGATCAGTGCCACCGACAACTTCGAGTCGAACGGCGGCACGCGGTCTTGCAGCAGCATCAACTCATCGGCGATGTCTTCGGGCAACAGGTCGCGGCGGGTCGAAAGGATTTGCCCGAACTTGATGAAGATCGGCCCCAGGTCCTGCAAGGCCAGGCGCAGGCGAGCGCCGCGACTCAGGTCCAGGGTTCGCCGAGGGAACCAGCGCCACGGCAACACGAAGCGCAGCGCCAGGAGAAACCAGGGCAGCGGCAAGGCGAACAGCAGGTCATCGAGGCGGTAACGGATCACGACGCGCTGGATGCGCAACAGACGGCGGACGGCAAGCAGCTTCATGCGTTATCGCTTGGATTCAAGGGTTCGGGAAAGGCGCTCGAAACGCGCCTCGAGACGTTCCAGGTCGAGCTTGACCTGGTCCAGTTCATCAAAACGGGCCTGTGCTTCGCGCTGCCCCACGAGGGTACGCGATTCTTCGGCCAGGTATTCACTCAGATTCTGTCCCAGGCTGGCGAAGCCCTGGCGGTACCAGCGGCTGCGGCTGCGCAGGTGACCGCTGAGCAGTTGGGTGGCCACCGGGCCGATCCAGCGGGACACTTCGTATTCCCAGTCCAGCTCAAGGTCCTGGAGGATCGCCGCCAGCTCCAGCAGCACGCCACTGTCGCCGTCGAGCTCGACCTCGGGGCCATGCAGCACCGCGGTCTTGTTCTTGCTCAGCGCCAGTTCAAGCAGGCTCGACGCCGGGGCGCGCAGCGTGCAGTCCGCCTCCGCTTCCCAATGGGCGGCGAGCATCAGGCCCTCGTCGCTGGGCAGGATAAACAGCTGCAACGCCGGGCTGCGGCAATCGACGGCAATCACCTTGCCGCTCAAGTGCGCCAGGCGCATCGGCGCCGTACTGTCCAGGCGCAGGACCCGGTTGATCCCGAGTTCGACGCTGGCGAGCAGGCCGGTGAGCAGCATCAGGGCTTGATACCCCGGTGCAGGGCGACGATGCCTGACGTCATGTTGTGATAGGTCACGCGGTCGAAGCCGGCCTCGACCATCATGGACTTCAAGGTTTCCTGATCCGGGTGCATGCGGATCGATTCGGCCAGGTAGCGATAGCTTTCCGCGTCGTTGGTGATCAGCTTGCCCATCAGCGGCATGAAGGCGAACGAGTAGGCGTCATAGGCCTTGGACATCAGCGCATTGGTCGGCTTGGAGAATTCCAGCACCAGCAGCCGGCCACCGGGCTTGAGCACTCGCAACATCGAGCGCAGGGCGTCTTCCTTGTGGGTGACGTTGCGCAGGCCGAAGGCGATGGTCACGCAGTCGAAGTGGTTGTCGGGGAACGGCAGCTTTTCGGCGTCGGCCTGGACGAACTCGACGTTGCCGGCCACACCCAGGTCCAGCAGGCGATCGCGGCCGACCTTGAGCATCGATTCGTTGATGTCGGCGAGCACCACATGACCGGTCGGGCCGACGATGTGGGAGAACTTCTTGGTCAGGTCGCCCGTGCCGCCGGCGATGTCCAGCACCCGGTTGCCGCTGCGCACGCCCGACAGCTCGATCGCGAAGCGCTTCCAGAGACGATGCATGCCGCCCGAAAGCAGGTCGTTCATCAAGTCATACTTGGCGGCCACCGAGTGGAAAACCTCAGCGACTTTTTCCGCCTTCTGGCTTTCCGGCACGTTCTTGAAGCCGAAGTGTGTGGTGGGTTCGGCATCGCTGCCTTTGCGCTGATCAGTCATATCGCGGTCACCAAAAAAGAATGCGGGACATTCTAATCCCGGTGGAGGGCTTTGTCTTGGCAAGGCTGCAGGTAAGATGCGCTACCGCCCGGACGTTTTGACGCAGGCAGGGTCTGAACGTTCAGGCAAGTCCCGACCAAGCAGGAGTTATCAGATGGCCCGTATTACTGTTGAGCGTGCCCATGGCCTGGGCAAGGAAGCGGCCCGTGAAAAGGCTGACAAGTTGGCGCAGAAACTCTCCGACAGCTACGGCCTGGAGCCTAAGTGGGAAGGCGACACGCTGAAACTGAAGCGTTCCGGGGTCAAGGGCGAAGTGCATGTGGGCGAGGATTCGATTCGCGTCGACGTGGAGTTGGGCATGTTGATGTCGGCCATGAGCGGCACGATCAAGGGTGAAATCGAAAAGGCGCTGGATAAGGCGTTGGCTTGAGTGACCGGAAGGGAGGGTGGAATGCATGACTCAAGTTCCCCACCCATCCAACTGTGGGAGCGAGCTTGCTCGCGA
>NZ_JAOSHO010000027.1 GCF_025917275.1 Pseudomonas agronomica
GGGAGCAAGCTCCCTCGCCACAGGGACCGCATCACCCTTCAGGTGCGCAGCCTTTCAAAAATCAGCGCAACGCCGGCCCCTGGAAGCCCATCCACATCGCCAGGTGCTCGGCGATGCTAGCCCCCAACTTCTTCGAGAAGCGATCAAACGGCGATTCTTCGATGGTGAAATCCACCAGGTCCTTCTGGCCGATCACATCCCGCGCCACGGAGCTGGCACTGCCCAAGCCATCGATCAGGCCCAGGGGCAAGGCCTGTTCGCCAGACCAGACCAGCCCGGAAAACAGCTCCGGATGCTCCTTGTCTTTCAAACGGTCGCCTCGCCCTTTCTTGACGCTGGCGATGAACTGCTGGTGAGTGGTGTCCAGCACGCCTTGCCAGAAGGCGGTCTCCTCAGGCTTTTGAGGCTGGAACGGATCAAGAAACGATTTGTGCTCGCCGGAGGTATACACCCGACGCTCCACGCCAAGCTTTTCCATGGTCCCGACAAACCCGTATCCGGCCGCCGTCACGCCAATGGAACCGACCAGGCTGGCCTTGTCGGCATAGATCTGGTCCGCCGCACTGGCAATGTAATAAGCGCCTGATGCGCCGAGATCGGCGATCACAGCGTAGACCTTGATGTCCGGGTGCAACCCGCGCAATCGGACAATCTCGTCGTAGACATAACCGGACTGCACCGGACTGCCACCAGGACTGTTGATGCGCAGCACCACGCCCTTGACCTTTGGATCCTCGAACGCCGCCCGCAGGCTGCCGACGATATTGTCCGCGCTAGCAGGCTCCTTATCGGCAATCATGCCTTCGATGTCGATCAACGCAGTGTAAGCCGAGCCGCTCACGGCGCTTTTTTCGATGCTCATCAGCGGCGTGAACAGCATGAGCGCGCCGAAGAGATACACGAAAGTCAGCAGTTTGAAGAAAATACCCCAGCGGCGTGAACGACGCTGCTCCTGCACACTGGCCAGCAGGGTCTTTTCCAACAGTTTCCAGCTTTTCTCGTCACCGCTTTCGGCATTCGCCTTGGCCGGGGCCTTCCATTCGTCCGTCATGCCTGCCTCTCCATCAAAACTTAATCGGTACGCCGGCTCAACCAGGCGTGCAATTCAGGAAAATGGTCAATCGCCAGGCACGGCTCGAAGGCCTTCAACGCCTCGATCGTCTGCGCGCCGTAGCTGACAGCCACCGAATCCATGCCAGCATTGCTGGCCATCTGCAGGTCGAACGACGAGTCGCCGACCATCAGCGCCTGCCCGGGTGACACATCGCAATGAGCAAGGATCTGCTCAAGCATCAGCGGATGTGGCTTGCTCGCGGTTTCATCCGCAGCACGGGTGATGTCGAAATAATCTTCCCAGCCATGCGCCTTCAATACCCGATCCAGCCCACGCCGGGCCTTGCCGGTCGCGACCGCCAGGTGATAACCCTCTTCCCGCAGGGCGCCGAGGGTTTCCACCACACCATCAAACAGCGGCGAAGGCTCGGCTTCCAGGGCAATGTAATGGTCGGCGTAATGCTGGCGAAAAACGATCAGCTCACCCTCCTCGATTTCCGGATACAGGCTGCGAATCGCCTCCGGCAAGCCGAGACCGATGATGCCCTTTACCGCCAGATCATCACGCCGGGCAAACCCGGTACGATCCGACGCGACGTGCATCGCATCCACGATCCGACCTATGGAGTTCGCCAGAGTGCCGTCCCAATCGAATATCAGTAGCTTGTAGTCAGGATGCACTCAACCGCTCCACGGTCTTGGCCCACATGTCATCCACGGGAGCTTGCAATTTCAGCTCGCCGCCATCGGGCAGCGGCACGGTCAGCATGTAGGCATGCAGGAACAGGCGCTTGCCACCCAGGTCACGAATTTCCTTGGTGAAGTCGTCATCGCCGTATTTGCTGTCCCCGGCGATGCAGTGCCCGGCATGTAGCGTGTGGACACGGATCTGGTGGGTACGTCCGGTGACCGGCTTGGCCTCGATCATGGTGGCAAAGTCGCCAAAACGTCGGAGCACCTTGAAGACGGTCAGCGCCTCCTTGCCTTCCTCGTTGACCTCCACCATACGCTCGCCTGAACGCAGGTTGCTCTTGAGCAGCGGGGCGCGGACTTGCTTGATCGAGGTTTCCCAGCGGCCACGCACCAGCGCCATGTAGCGTTTGTCGACACCATCGCCGCGCAATTGCTCGTGCAAGTGGCGCAACATGCTGCGCTTCTTGGCAATCATCAGCAGGCCGGAGGTGTCGCGGTCGAGGCGATGGACCAGCTCCAATTCCTTGGCGTCCGGACGCAACTGACGAAAGGCTTCGATCACGCCGAAATTCAAGCCGCTGCCACCATGGACCGCAATGCCCGCGGGCTTGTTGACCACGATCAGCGCCTTGTCTTCGTAGACGATGGAGGCTTCCAGGCGTTGCAGCAGGCCCTGGGCCAAGGGCACCGGCTCATCGCGCTCAGGCACACGGACCGGCGGAACGCGCACGACATCACCGGCCTGGAGCTTGTACTCGGGCTTGATCCGACCTTTGTTCACCCGCACTTCGCCTTTGCGCAAGATGCGGTAAATCAAGGTCTTGGGCACGCCTTTGAGCCGGGCTAGCAAGAAATTATCGATTCGTTGGCCGGCATATTCCGGCGAGACCTCGAGCAGTTGAACGCCAGGGGTCGAAGGGGCAGTAGTTGTCATGGCGGCGATCATAACAATTTTTTATGGAATTGAAGCACTTAATCATTGCTGCTATAGTCGCGAACGCCGCCAAAAGTGGCTGGACAGCGGACTAGCGGTCAAAAACCGGCCCTGACCAACGCAATTCACGAGGACGAGAGGCCGTCCTACGGGGTTCTTGCTACGTAACGGCAGAGTTTGCAGGTGTAACGAGCGCAGGTGACATGAGGCCTGAAATACGCCGCAAAGCAGAGTTCTGACTCGCCTTGCGCGCCACATTCACGGCCAGTTCACAAAGTGCAGTCACCCGGAAACGACCCCGAGCGAGAGCTTCGGAAACAACGCCTAAATTAGCCATGATGCGTGACCTCCCCTTTCGGAGCTCACGGTAAATGCCAACCCGCTGCGGATTCTGCGCGCGGCAGCACCCGAATTATCAGGGATACGTGTAGGGTGGAGATGTACAACCGTCGGACTGTGTAGCACTAGGCTTATATTTAGACGCTTCATCTCGTCCACAGGCGCCGGTTGATTCCTCCTCCTGACTGAGTGCTTGAGTACCAGCAAGCAGGACGCGTCCGTCGCGACTTCGCCATCATTGGGCCGAACTCGCTGGACACTGGAATGGCACTGCCATCTCCAGGACGCACCTGACACCGACCGTGAGAAGTCGTGTGTGCCGAACGCCGTTTCCGGCAGCCCGGAAACCGACGGTACTACATGAAAAGAATGCTGATTAACGCAACTCAACCCGAAGAGTTGCGTGTTGCACTGGTAGACGGCCAGCGCCTCTACGACCTGGATATCGAATCCGGTGCACGCGAGCAGAAGAAGGCCAACATCTACAAAGGCCGGATTACTCGCATCGAACCAAGCCTTGAGGCTGCCTTTGTCGATTTCGGCTCCGAGCGCCACGGCTTCCTGCCCCTCAAAGAAATCTCCCGCGAGTACTTCAAGAAAGCCCCTGAAGGCCGCGTCAACATCAAGGATGTCCTGAGCGAAGGCCAGGAAGTCATTGTCCAGGTCGAAAAAGAAGAACGTGGCAACAAGGGCGCCGCCCTCACCACCTTCATAAGCCTGGCCGGCCGTTACCTGGTCCTGATGCCGAACAACCCGCGTGCCGGCGGCATTTCCCGTCGCATCGAAGGCGAAGAGCGCAACGAACTGCGTGAAGCCCTCAACGGCCTGGTCGCACCTGCCGACATGGGCCTGATCGTCCGCACTGCCGGCCTGGGCCGCAGCAGCGAAGAAATGCAGTGGGACCTCGACTACCTGCTGCAACTGTGGACCGCCATCAAAGAAGCCTCGCTGGATCGTTCCGCGCCGTTCCTGATCTACCAGGAAAGCAACGTGATCATCCGCGCCATCCGCGATTACCTGCGCCAGGACATCGGCGAAGTGCTGATCGACAGCGTCGAAGCCCAGGACGAAGCCCTGACCTTCATCCGCCAGGTGATGCCGCAGTACGCCAGCAAGATCAAGCTCTACGAAGACAGCGTTCCGCTGTTCAACCGTTTCCAGATCGAAAGCCAGATCGAGACCGCTTTCCAGCGCGTCGTCGAACTGCCGTCCGGCGGTTCCATCGTCATCGATCCGACCGAGGCCCTGGTGTCCATCGACATCAACTCGGCGCGCGCCACCAAAGGCAGCGACATCGAAGAAACCGCCTTGCAGACCAACCTTGAAGCGGCCGAGGAAATCGCCCGTCAGTTGCGCCTGCGTGACATCGGCGGCCTGATCGTCATCGACTTCATCGACATGACCCCGGCCAAGAACCAGCGCGCCGTGGAAGAAAAGGTCCGTGAATGCCTGGAAGCCGACCGCGCCCGCGTACAGGTCGGTCGCATCTCGCGCTTCGGCCTGCTGGAAATGTCCCGCCAGCGCCTGCGTCCGTCCCTGGGCGAAAGCAGCGGCATCGTTTGCCCGCGTTGCAATGGCACCGGCATCATCCGTGACGTCGAATCGCTGTCCCTGGCAATCCTGCGCCTGATCGAAGAAGAAGCCCTGAAGGACCGCACCGCCGAAGTTCGCGCCCAAGTGCCGATCCCGGTGGCCGCGTTCCTGCTCAACGAAAAACGCAACTCGATCACCAAGATCGAACTGCGCACCCGTGCCCGCATCGTCATCCTGCCGAACGACCACCTCGAGACGCCGCACTTCGAAGTGCAGCGCCTGCGCGATGACAGCCCGGAAGCCCACACCAACCAGTCCAGCTACGAAATCGCTGCTGCCGCTGCCGAAGTGGAAGACGTCCAGCCGGCTGCCGCGACGCGCACGCTGGTTCGCCAGGAAGCAGCGGTCAAGACCGCCCCGGCCCGCGCCAACGCTCCGGTTCCGACCGAAGTGGCCGCTCCGGTTGCCACCCCAGCCGCAGCACCAGAGCCAAGCCTGTTCAAGGGCCTGGTGAAGTCCCTGGTCAGCCTGTTCGCCACCAAGGAAGAACCTGCCGCCCCGGCCGTCGTCGCCAAGCCGGCCGCCACCGAGCGCCCTGCCCGCAACGAAGAACGCCGCAACGGTCGCCAGCAGACCCGCAACCGCAACGGTCGTCGCGACGAAGAGCGCAAGCCCCGCGAAGAACGTGCACCGCGTGAAGAGCGCGCGCCACGTGAGCCGCGTGAAGAACGCCAGCCTCGCGAAGTCCGTGAGGAAGTGCCAGCCGTAGCCCGCGAAGAGCGCGCACCGCGTCCGCCGCGTGAAGAGCGTCAGCCGCGTGCACCGCGTGAAGATCGCAAGCCGCGTGGCGAGCGTGAAGAACGTGTTCGCGAACTGCGCGAGCCACTGGATGCCGCCCCGGCCGCTGCTGCCGCCACCGCTGAAGAGCGTCCGGCCCGCCAGCCTCGTGAAGAACGCGCACCGCGTCCGCCACGTGAGGAACGCCAGCCACGCGCCGAGCAGGCCGCCGCCGCAGTCAGCGAAGAAGAAGTGCTGAACGCCGAAGAGCAAGTGCAGGAAGACGGCCAGGACATCGCCGAAGGCGATCGTCCACGTCGTCGCTCCCGTGGCCAGCGTCGTCGCAGCAACCGTCGTGAGCGTCAGCGCGACGCCAACGGCAACGTGATCGAAGGCTCGGAAGAATCCGAGTCCACCGAAAACGCCGAAGCACCAAGCGCTGCTGACCTGGCTGCCGGCCTGGCCGTCACTGCGGCCGTTGCCAGCAGTGCGATCAGCGCTCCGGCCGAAGCCCAGGCAAACGAGCAGGCTGAACGCGCCACCGCTGCGGTGGAGAACGCGCCAGTTGAAGCGCCTGTGGTCGAGTCCACTGCCCCGGTAGAAGTCACCGCTTCGCCAGAAGTGGAACTCGCGCCGGCACGTGAAGCCCAGCCTGAAGCCGAAGCCGCCGCCGAGCCTGCGCCCGTCGTTGAAGCACCCGTGGTCGCTGCCGAACCGGTTGTCGAGGCACCGGCCGAGGAAAAGGCGCCAGAGCCTGCCCGCGAGGAGCAGACTGCGTTCAACTGGACCGCAGAGCCAGCCGCACCGGCACCTGTTGTCGAGCCTGAGCCGACGCCAGAACCCCCCGTGCTAGCGATCGAGCCAGAAGTGATCGAACCTGCTCCAGTGGTCGAAGCACCGGTGGCTGTCGAAGCGCCTGCCCCCGCGCAAGAGCCTGCACCTGCCAGTGCCCTGACCGCGAATGGCCGCGCACCGAACGATCCACGTGAAGTGCGTCGCCGCAAGCGTGAAGCCGAGCGCCTGCAGAAGGAAGCCGAACAAGCCGCCGCTGCCGCCGCTCAAGCGCCTGCTGCCGAACCGGCTCCGGTCGTGGAAGAAGTCACCGAGGCAGCCCCTGCCCCGGTCGCTGAAACCCCGGCCGAACCAGCCCCGGCGTTCGACGAACCTCAGCACACCGCTGAGGAAGTCGAAGTCGCTCCACGTCACACTGAAGCCCTGGAAAAAGAGCACGAGCCTAAACCTCACGCCTGATTCCATCGCCCAGTAAAAAGCCCCGCCTGGTGATGCCAGGCGGGGCTTTTTTATGCCTTCAGACTTATCCACAGGGACCTGGGCCGGCACAGGATTTATACCCACTGAAGATCCAATGTGGGAGCGAGCTTGCTCGCGATAGCGTCGTCTCAGCCTGCATCAATGGTGAATGCCAGGCCGCTATCGCGAGCGAGCTCGCTCCCACAGGGGGCCGGGGTCGGATACAAGATTTATGCACCACTGAAGATCCACTGTGGGAGCGAGCTTGCTCGCGAAGGCGGCGGGTCAGCTTGCATCAATAATAAATGTCAGACCGCTTTCGCGAGCAAGCCCGCTTCCGCACGGGGCTCTGCGTCATCTGTTATTTAAAGACCAGCGCCTCTGGCACATCGACATCCCAGGTCACGCCAGGATCATCCACCGGCACTTCAAGCACCTGCGCCCCGGCAAACAACACCTTGGCCCCACGATCCCCGGTAAGCGCCATCAGTTTCGGCCCAAACTCACGGCCAAATCCCACTGGATGCCCGTATTCCCCAGCCAGGACCGGCACGCTGATGCCATCCTCACGTATCCCCGCCACGACCCGTTCGATGCTCGACGGCAGGATAAAAGGCATATCGCCCAGGATAATCAGCCACCCATCAAGGTCCGGACAGGCATGGACTCCCGCAGCAATGCTGTCGCCCAACCCGGGCGAGTCCAGCTCAACGAAATCGCACCCGTAGGCCTGGGCCATGCGAATGGCTTGCGGCCGGTCCTTGCTCGTCACCAGCACGCGCTTTTCCAGTGAAGCCGGCAGGTTGGCCAGTACATGCTCGATCACCGACCTGACGGCACCATCTCGGCCCGCACAATCAGCCAGCAACTTATCCTTTTCCGCACCGGCCACCTGACGGAAACGGCTGCCCGATCCCGCCGCCAGGATAATCACGCCTATCGACTTTCCCATTCGCCCTCCTCGCCCACGGCCTACAGCGATTTTTTCTGCCGCAGTTCCACGCCATTCTTGATGGCCACAATTTCAGCCAGCAACGACAAGGCGATTTCCGCCGGGGTGTGGCTGCCGATGTGCAGGCCGATCGGCCCGTGCAAGCGTCCAATCGCCTCTGCGGACAAGCCTAGCTGAGCCAGGTTATCCCGTCGCTTCTGGCTGTTGACCCGCGACCCCAGGGCTCCGACGTAAAAAGCCTTGGAGTCCAGGGCAGTGAGCAGCGCCATGTCGTCCAAACGTGGATCGTGGGTCAGGGCCACGATGGCCGTGCGCTCGTCGGTCTGGATACTCAGCACCGCTTCGTCGGGCATGCCCGAGACAAAGCGGCCATGTTGCTCTTCCCAACCGTAGACGAACTCCTTGCGCGGGTCACAGATCAACACCTCGAAATCCAGCAAGCGAGCCATTTCCGCCACGTAGCGGGACAGTTGCCCGGCGCCGATCAGCAACAGCCGCCATCGCGGCCCATAAATGGCGCGCAGCAGCTGCCCATCGAACACCAGGGCGTCGGTTTTGCTCGCCGGAACCAGCGTCACGCGACCACTGGCAATCGTCAGCTCACGGGCGACGATCTCATGGGCCTCGCAACGCTCCAGCAACTCGGCAACCCAATGTGGATCGCCCACCCGCTCCTCCGTCAGGCGCAAGGTGCCGCCACACGGCAGGCCAAAGCGCGCCGCCTCCTCGCGCGTGATGCCGTAGGTAATGAGTTGCACCGGCGGCCCCTGCGCCGGAATCCGACCGTCGTGCAACCGGGCGATCAAGTCATCCTCGACACAGCCACCCGACACCGAACCGATCACCACGCCATCCTCGCGCAGGGCCAGCATGGCTCCCGGAGGCCTTGGCGCGGTGCCCCAGGTCTGAACCACGGTAAACAGCACCACTCGCTGCCCGGCGCGGCGCCACTCGAGCACGCTGCGCAATACGTTCAGGTCAACACTGTCCATCAGGCTTTGGCCTGTTGCCAGCCTTGCAGCTGATAACGCACAGGCAGATCACGGATACGCTTGCCGGTGGCGGCGAAGATCGCGTTGCACAGGGCTGGCGCAATCGGCGGCACGCCCGGCTCGCCAACGCCGCCCAACGGCACCTCGCCTGGCGGAGTGACCAGGTGCACCGCCACTTCCTTCGGAGCCAGCGACATGCGCGCGACTTCGTACATGTGGAAATTATCCTGCTGGACCTTGCCGTCCTTGAAACTGATCTCCCCGACCATCGCGTTACCCAGCCCCATGACGCACGCGCCTTCGAACTGCGAACGGATGCGCTCCGGGTTGATCTGCGGGCCACAGTCCACGGCGATATCGGCCTTGTGAACGATCACCGTGCCGTCGTCCTTGACCTCGACTTCGATCGCCGCCGCGACATAAGTGACAAAGCTGTAATGCACCGCCAGCCCCAAACCGCGGCCCTTGGGCAACTCGCGTCCCCAGCCGGCAGCCTTCGCGGCGGTTTCCAGCACCGTGCGGATCCGCGCCGTGTCGATGGGATAACGCTCGGGGGATTCGCCGTAGTTCCATCCGTCATTGAGGCTGTTCGGATCGATCTTGCGGTCCGGGCCGAGCAGCTTGAGGTGATACTTCAGCGGATCCTGGCCGGCCTTGTGGGCCAGTTCGTCGATGAAGCTCTGGATCGCGAACCCATGGGGAATGTTCGACACCGAGCGGTACCAGCCAACCCGCGTGTGGGCCACCGCTTCAGGGTTTTCCAGGCGCATGTTGGGAATGGCGTAGGCCATGTTGGTCACGCCCATCCCCACTTCGAACGGCGCTTCATGGGTCATCCCTGGCGCGAACAGCGCGGTGATGGTCGGGGCCACGGTGCGGTGCAGCCAACCGGAGGGCAACCCGTCCTGGTTCAGGCTGGCCTTCAGGTATTCGGCCGAGACGGTGTGGAAGTACGAATGATGAATATCGTCCTCCCGGGTCCACTGCACCCGCACGGCCTGGCCAGGGAATTCCTTGGCCAGCACGGCCGCTTCGACGACGAAGTCGGGCTTTGACTTGCGCCCGAAACCGCCGCCCAGCAACGTGATATTGACCGTGACCTTCTCGAAGGGAATGCCCAGGCGCTCGGCCACGCGTTCACGGGTGACCTGGGGTGCCTGGCTCGGCGCCCAGGCTTCGCATTGACCGTCCTGGAACCGGGCGACAGCGACCATCGGCTCCATCGGCGACTGGGACAGGTGCGGCAGGTAGTACGAAGCCTCCAACGTCGAATCGGCCTTGGCCAATGCGTCGTCTAGGTCGCCGGTGCTGCGCAGGACTTTTCCCGGCTGGCGGGCGGCCGCTTCCAGTTCCTTACGGTAGGCAACGGAGTCATAACCGGCATTCGGGCCATCGTCCCACTGGATCTTCAAGGCTTCGCGGCCCTTGATCGCCGCCCAGGTGTTTTTCGCCACTACGGCGACACCGCCCAGGGGTTGGAATTCGGAGGGCAACGGACGCCCCTCGATCTGCAGCACCTTGACCACGCCCGGTACTTTCAGCGCTGCACTGCTGTCAACGGACTTGACCTTGCCGCCATAGACCGGCGGACGCGCCACGACGGCGTAGAGCATGCCGTCAAAATGCACGTCGGCGCCGAACACCGCGCGACCGTTGACGATGTCCGCACCATCGATGGCGCGGCTCGCTTCCTTGCCGATATAGCGAAACTCCGACGGCTGCTTGAGACGCAGGCTGTCACGCCCCGGCACTGGCAAGGCACTGGCGGCGGCGGCCAATTCGCCATAACCCAATTCTCGACCTGAAGGCTGGTGCACCACTTTGTGCAGTTGCGCGCGGCATTCGCCGACCGGCACCTTCCACTGGGCAGCGGCGGCCAGTTCGAGCATGGTCCGGGCGGCGGCACCGCAGCGACGCATCGGCTCGTACCAGTGACGCATGCTGCGCGAGCCGTCAGTGTCCTGGTTGCCGAAACGCGCCTCGTCCGCCGGCGCTTGTCGAACCTTGACGAGCGCCCAGTCGGCATCCAGCTCATCGGCCACCACCATGCTCAGGCTGGTGCGCACACCCTGGCCCATTTCCGAACGGTTGCAGATCACCGTCACGCTGCCGTCGGCGGCAATGCTGACATAAATCCTGGGGTCATCGACCGCACCGTGGGGCATGCCCTCGGCACCGTATTTCTTCTCTTCGGCGAAGGCATCCGGCAGGCCCCAGCTCGCCGCCAGCACCAGCACGCCGGTGGCGCTGGCGCCCTTGAGGAAACCCCGGCGGCTGAGGTTGCTCAGCACGAAATCATTGGGCAGACGGCTCATGCCTTGGCCTCCTTCAAGTGGGTGGAAGCCTGGCGGATCGCGGTCTTGATCCGGTTATACGTGCCGCAACGGCAAATGTTGCCAGCCATGGCTTCTTCGATCTGCTCGTCGCTGGGATTGGGATTGGTCTTGAGCAACGCGGTGGCGGACATGATTTGCCCTCCCTGGCAGTAGCCGCATTGGGCCACGGCGGTATCCAGCCAGGCCTTCTGGACCACTTGCCCGACCGGGTCGACGTGAAGCGCGTCGATGGTGTTGATCTCCTGGCCTTTCACCGAGCCAATCGGCGTGATGCAACTGCGCGCCGGAGCGCCGTCGATATGAATGGTGCAGGCGCCGCACAGGCCCATGCCGCAGCCGAACTTGGTGCCGTTGTAGCCGGCCACGTCCCGGATCGCCCACAGCAGCGGCATGTCCTCGGTCACATCCAGTTGATGGTCTTTTCCATTGAGTTTCAGGGTAATCATGGGCACGCCCGCATCGTTATCAAGTTATGTGGGTCGAGCCATCTGCCGTTGGGTTATCGGTTCGGTGTAGCAGACTGGCTCAGGCTGATCGGGCTCTCTTGTGCACACGCAAGCAAGCGTCTGCACCGGGCCTTGGGGATGCGTATGCTCGCACCGTCAGTCAATTAAATTAACTCAGGATCAAGCAAAACGCCCTGCACAATCCTGCACGAATCACGTGTGCAGGCCATGCAGGGCGTTTTTATTCGCGCAATTGCGAGGTGCCTGTCAGTACCGATTAGGCTCCATCTCAAGATCAACCTGGAAACGCTCGGCGATGTCCTTCTGGATCCGTCGAGCCAGGTCCAGCAACTCCAGCCCCGTGGCATTGCCGTAATTGACCAGCACCAGCGCCTGCAACTTATGCACCCCGGCGTCGCCTTCGCGAAAACCTTTCCAGCCGGCGCGTTCGATCAGCCAGCCGGCGGCGATTTTCATTTGGCCGCCAGGCTGTGGATAAGCCACCAGGTCGGGGTACTGCTCCTTGAGATGCGCCACGTGAGCGGCCAGCACCAACGGGTTCTTGAAGAAGCTGCCGGCGTTGCCCAGCACGGCCGGGTCTGGGAGTTTTTCGCTGCGGATGCTGCAGATAGCCCGGCTGACGTCCGTTGGCGTTGCCTGGTCGATGCCTTGTTCAGTCAACCGCTGGCGCACCGGGCCGTACTCCAGATGCAAATGCGCGACACGACTGAGGGCAAAACGCACCCGCAGGATCAGCCAACGATCCGCCTGCTGTTTGAACAGGCTGTCACGGTAGGCAAAAGCACATTCATCGAGGGTGAAATCGCGCAGCTCGCCGGTGTAGCGATCCAGCGCGGTGAGGCCAGCGAAGACGTCCTTTATCTCAACACCGTAGGCTCCGATGTTCTGCATCGGCGCCGCACCCACCGTACCGGGAATCAGGCTGAGGTTTTCCAGGCCCGCCCAACCTTGCGCCAGCGTGTGCTGGACAAACGGATGCCACGGTTCCCCGGCCTCGGCCTCGACCACCACCCGCTCGCCATCATCGCTGAGCAGGCGGATTCCCTGGCTGGCCATGCGCAGCACCAAGGCGTCGATGTCACTGGTCAACAGCAGGTTGCTGCCACCGCCAATGACCAGCAACGGTACGTCGTGACCCGCGGCGTAAGCCAACGCCTCGCGAACGTCCGCGTCGCTGTGGGCCTCGGCGAACAGCCGGGCTTTTACGTCGACGCCAAAGCTGTTGAACGGCTTGAGGCTGACGTCCGCCTGGACTTGCAAGCTCATAACCGCCCCTTCAATTCAATCACCAGACGATCCGTGGCGCGCTCGATCAGGTCCAGCACCTGCTCGAAACCTTGCTCACCGTCGTAGTACGGGTCTGGTACGTCGTCGAGTTCGGCCTCGTAACGACGCAGGAACAGATCCAGTTCCGCGCGGGCATTGCTCGGTTGCAGGGCCTTGAGGTTGCGCAGGTTGCTGCTGTCCATCGCCAGGATCAGGTCGTAGGCGGCGAAATCGGCCCGCGTCACCTGCCGGGCACGCTGGGCCGACAAATCGTAGCCGCGACGCAGGGCCGCGGCCATGCTGCGCTTGTCCGGCGCCTTGCCGACGTGCCAGTCGCCGGTACCGGCGGAAGCGACTTCCACCTGCCCCTCCAGCCCGGCCTCGCGCAACTTGTAGCGCAAGATACCTTCAGCAGTCGGCGACCGGCAGATGTTGCCCAGACAGACGAACAAAACCTGCATCAAGCCTCCAACAGGCGACGGATGCGCTCAAGGTCTTCAATGGTATCGACACCGGTCGGCGGGGCGACCAGCGCATCGGCCACATGGATTCGCACGCCGTGCCACAAGGCACGCAGCTGTTCCAGGGATTCAGTGTTTTCCAGCCAGCACGGCCCCCACGCCACGAAATCCTGGAGGAAACCGGCGCGGTAGGCATAAATGCCGATGTGACGACGGTACGGCACGCCTTCGGGCAACACGTCCGGGTTCTTGGCGAATGCCTCCCGGGCCCAGGGCAAGGTCGCCCGACTGAAGGTCAGCGCCAGGCCATTGAGGTCGCTGACGACCTTGACCACGCTGGGATTGAACAGGGTCTGCACGTCCTCGATCGGCTCGGCCAGGGTAGCCATCTGTGCTTCGGGGTGAGCCGCCAGGTTGGCCGCGACCTGATCGATCACGCTGGGCGGAATCATCGGCTCGTCACCCTGCACGTTGACCACGATGGCGTCGGGCGAAAGACCGAGCTTCTCCGCCACCTCCGCCAGGCGATCGGTACCGGAATTATGATCCTCGCGGGTCATCACCACCTCGGCACCGAAGCCCTTGCAGGCTTCCACGATGCGCGCGTCATCGGTCGCGACCACCACGCGTTGGGCGCTGCTCTTGCTGGCCTGCTCCCAGACATGCTGGATCATCGGCTTGCCGGCGATCAACAGCAGCGGCTTGCCGGGCAAACGCGTCGAGGCGAAGCGCGACGGAATGACGACGGTAAAGGCAGTGGTCATTTATCCAGGCGCTCGTCGGTGGTCAGGGTGCGGGCTTCGCTCTCGAGCATCACTGGGATGCCGTCGCGAATGGGATAGGCCAGGCCGGCGCCCTTGCTGATCAGCTCGGTCTTGTCGGCGCTGAGCTTGAGCGGGCCTTTGCAGACCGGGCAAGCCAGGATATCGAGCAGTTTGGTGTCCATGTAATTCCCCTGGATAAAACGTGTTAAGGCAAGAGCCGATCCGGCAACAGGCGCATCAGCTGCGTATCGAACCAGGCCGCGAATGCTGGCGACGGAGCTGCGTCCACCGCCAGGTACCACCAGTCGGGCGCGGCGAAGGCGCGGCATTTGACTGCGTCCTTTTCCGTCATGACCACTGGCAAGGACGGCGTGAAGCTCAAGGCCTGGACGCTGTATTCGGCATGGTCGGCAAACCCGTGCGGTATTGGCCGCCAGTGTAGCGTTTCGAGGGTCTTGAAGAAACGCTGGGGATTGCCGATACCAGCCACGGCGTGTAGGGCCTGGCCCGCTGGAAAGTGGTCGATGGGGCGTCGTTCACCGCTGGCCAGGTTGACCAGCGCAGTGGGCCGCAACTCGAAGGCAAAGCCGTCGTCGCGATCAGCGGCAGCGCCGTTGAACAGCACGGCGTCGACCGATTGCAAGCGCTCGACCGGCTCGCGCAACGGGCCGGCGGGCAGGCACCGCCGGTTGCCCAGGCCACGGGCATTGTCGATCAATACCAACTCAAGGTCGCGGGCCAGCCGATAATGCTGCATGCCGTCGTCGGACAGGATCAGGTCCAGCGGCTCGGCCTCCAGCAAGGCCCGGACAGCCCGGCTGCGATCGGGGTCGATCATCAACGGCACACCGGTGCGTTGGACAATCAGCAGCGGTTCGTCGCCCGCGACATCGGCGCCTTGGCTGGCCTCGACTCGCCAAGGCAATTGCGGCGGCTTGGCACCATAGCCCCGACTGACCACGCCGACCCGCAGGCCACTGCGCTGGCAATGCTCGATCATCCACAGGATCAACGGCGTCTTGCCAGTGCCACCTACCGTGATATTGCCGACCACGACCAGTGGCACGGGCGGCTGGTAGATCTCCCCTTCGCCCGCCAGGAAACGCTCGCGCTTGCCGACCACGACGCGACGGTACAGCCACTCCAGCGGTCGCAGCAGCGCCAGGGCGGGATGCCCTTCATACCAGGCGGCAAGCAATCGATCGGACATGGCCATCAAGGTGCAGGCGCCGCCTCGACCGTCGTCATGCGCAGATGGCTGAAGCCGAGCTTGCCGGCTGCGTCCATGGCCGTGATGACCGATTGATGGGGCGTCTTGCCGTCGGCACTGATGGACAGCGGCAGGCTGGTGTCTCCGCCGGATTCCTTCTGCAATGCCTCGATCAGGCTGGCGAGGTCACTTTTTGGCAGCAAATGGTTGTTCACCGAGAACGTCCCTTCGGCGCTGATCGTGACTTCGAGATTCTTCAATTGTTGGTCTTCAGCCGGCGAGCCACTGACGGCCTCCGGCAATTCGACCTTGAGTTGGGTTTCCCGGGTGAACGTGGTCGTCACGACGAAAAACAGCAAGAGGATGAATACCACGTCGATCAGCGACGCGAGATTGATCTCGATGTTTTCCCGTGGTTTGCGGCGGAATTTCACTTCTTGCCCCCGGCCAGGTCCACATCACGGTCGCCCTGCACCACCTCGACCAGCTTGATGGCTTCCTGCTCCATGCCGACTACCAATTCGTCGACGCGGCGTTGCAGGAAACGATGGAAAAACACCGAGGGGATACCCACCATCAAACCGGCTGCGGTGGTGATCAAGGCTTTGGAAATACCGCCGGCCAGCACCGAGGCGTTGGTGGTCATACCGGTACCGGTAAAGGCGCTGAAAATATCGATCATGCCCAGCACCGTACCCAGCAGGCCCAACAGGGGCGCCATCGCGGCGATGGTGCCCAAGGCATTGAGATAACGCTCCAGTTCATGGATGACCCGGGCGGCAGCCTCTTCGATGCACTCCTTCATGATCTCGCGGCCGTGCTTGGAGTTGGCCAGGCCCGCAGCCAGGATCTCCCCCAGCGGCGAGCTGGCCCGAAGTTCCTTGAGCTTGTCCTTGTTCAGTTGCTTGTCCTTGATCCAGACCCAGACCTGCCCGAGCAAATGCTCCGGGGTTACGCGACTGGCCCGCAGGGTCCATAGGCGTTCGGCAACGATAGCCAATGCCGCGATGGAACTCAGAATGATCGGCAACATCATCCAGCCGCCGGATTTGACCAATTCCCACACAGTGACAGCCCCCTCGAAAAAGTGCGCCACTTTATCATACAGACTCGCCGTGCAGGCCCGCCCAGCCAACAACGCCACCCACAACACTGCGGCAGGTCAATACCGGAGCGGCGGCCCAGCGGGTGGCGGCTCGCGCCAGTAACGGCGATTCCCCGCCTCGGTGCGCGCGGGTTCGAAGGCACCCAGTTGCAGACGAATGGCGCCCTGCTCGGCGCTGTCGTGAATGGTCATGCCCAACCTTTTATACCGCTGCATGACCCAGGGATGCGGATGGCCGAATGCATTGTTTCGCCCTCGGGAAATCAATACCGCATGCGGCTTGAGACGCGTCAACAGCGCCATCGAGGACGAACTGCGACTGCCATGATGCGGTGCGGCCAGCCAATGCATCGGAACCCCCAGCGGCCCATCGAGCATGGCTCGCTCGGCATGGGCATCGATATCGCCGGTCAACAGCAACCGCTCGCCGTCGGCTTCGATCAGCAACACGCAGGACTTCTGGTTGCTTTCGACGGCTGATGCCCAACGCCACAGCTCGAACCGGACCCCATCCCATTCCCAGCGTTCGCCGCTGTCGCACGGCCCCGCCAGGAGATCGGCGGGCAGCGCATCAGGATCGCCACTGATCACCCGAGCCGTCGCCAACCCATTGCGCACCGCTTGTGCTCCGCCGGCATGGTCAGCGTCAGCGTGGCTGAGCAGCATCAGGTCCAACCGTCCGACACCGAGCTTGCGCAGGGTTGGCACCACCACGCGCTCGCCGGCATCGGCCTCGCCAAAGCGTGGCCCGGCGTCATACAGCAAAGCATGCCGATGGGTGCGCACCAGGATTGCCAGCCCCTGGCCAACGTCCAAATGCCAGATTTCGGCGCGTCCGTGGGGCACATCTTCCCGAGGAGGAAAGACGATCAACATCAACATCGGCCAACCCAGAATCCGCAGCGGCAGGCCCTTGGGAAGCAACAGCAGCACAGCGCCGAGCGCCGCGATGTACAACGCCCACAGCGGGACGGCGGCAGGCGTCCAGGCCGACACTCGCCCGGCGACCAGCCCGAGGCCCTTGAACAGCAGATCGAGCAACCCACCGGCGACCCACAACAGACTTTCCCCGACGCCCGGAACCGGCAGCAACGCCGTGCCAAGCAGTGCCGGCGGCAATACCAGCAGACTGATCCAGGGCACCGCCACCAGGTTGACCAACGGACCGCTCAGGCTGACCGGCAACCCAAGGATCAATAACAACGGGCATAGCCCGAGCGCAATCAGCCACTGGGCCCGGGTCCAGGTCTGCCACCAGCGCCAGGGGCCCAGGCGACCGCCGAAGGTGAACATCAATATCGCGACGGCGACAAACGACAACCAGAACCCCGGTCGCAAGCTCGCCAGCGGATCGAACATCAGCACCCCAATGAGCGCCAGCAGCCAGGCCCACCAGGGTTCGGCCTGGCGGTAACGCCAGCGCCACAGCAGCACCAGGCCGATCATCGCGCAGGCCCGCCGCACCGGCACTTCAAATCCGGCGAGCAAGCCGTAGCCCAGGGCTGCGGCGAACGCCAAGGCGCAGGCCCAGGGCAACCACGGCAGACGCGCCGGCCATACGCCATAACGCGCCGCGACAGCCACCAGCAGGTACACCAGGCCGGCAAACAGGCCGATGTGCTGGCCGGAAATCACCAGCAGATGGACCGTGCCGGTGTCTTGCAACACTTGCCAATCTTCACGGCTCAATCCAGCACCATCGCCAAGTACCAACGCCATCAGCGCACCGGAGCGACCCTGGGCATCAACCTTTTCCAACGCCTGGCGCACCCCATCGCGCCAAGCGCCCTGCGCCGGATGTACCCGCACACCCTCCTTGACGGTGCCGGTCGCGCCGATGCCGCGGCTCAGCAGCCACGCTTCGTAGTCGAAACCATGGGGATTGAGCAGCCCGACAGGCCGTTTGAGCTTCACCGCCAGGCGCCATTTTTCACCGCTCTTGACCGCCGGCCCGCCATACCAGGCCAAGCGCATCAATGCAGGCAAGCGCGTGCGTCGGGAGTGGGCATCGGCCAGCTCGAAGCGCACCATGCCCTCGCTGTATTGCGGCAAACCGACGACACTTCCCTCGACCCAGCGGGTTTCGCCATCCAGAGCGGTGGGCAACCGGTCGTCCAGCGCAAGCTGCGCCCCGACGCAGGCCCAGGCCAATCCGAGGAGAAAAAAACTGGCCGGGTAGGTGCGAAACGGCAACATGAGCAGTGCTGCCATCGCCATCGTCACAATCAGCCACAGCGGCGGCAAGGCCGGTAAGAAAATCGGGACCAGCAGCCCGAGTGCGAGCGCGATCATCGCTGTGCGCATAAGCCCATCCTTGAGAGTTCCCTCTAAGGCTTAGCCGGTCTGCGGCACCTCGAACGTTATCAATTGTCACAAAGTCTGAATCTGCCGGCCGTAGAATCCGGACATACTTGCGGCCTGACTGCCAAGCATCGACCGAGAAGCCTTATGCCCCGGCGCCTATTCAAACGCTACATGCCTGACCCAGCGAGCATTCGGGAACACAAATCCTTACGCTTTCTTGGCACCCTGCTGCACGACCCCAACCTCTGGCACCTCAATCGCCATTCAGTGGCGCGGGCAATGGCTGTCGGATTGTTTGCCGCTTTTTTACCCATTCCTTTGCAGATGTTGCTGGCCGCCGCACTGTCCATCATGGTTCGCGGCAACATCCCGATTGCCGTTAGCCTGGTCTGGCTGACCAACCCCATCACCATGCCTGCGGTGTTTTTCTGTACCTATCAAACCGGCGCCTGGCTGATGGACGTACCCGCCCGCACGCTGCCGGACGAATTGACCTGGGCGTGGATCAGCAACCAATTGTCGACGTTGTGGCAGCCGTTTCTGCTGGGTTCGGTAGTGACTGGGTTGGTGCTTGGGACCTTGGCTTATTTCGTGACCATGGCGTATTGGCGGTGGTGGGTTGCCAGGCAGTGGAGACGGCGTAAAAAAAGCCGTAAGTGAGATGCATAAAGGCCTCCTGGGAATGGAGGCCTTTTTTGTGCTGTTCTTATTGCCTCTTCGCGAGCAAGCCCGCTCCCACACTGATCTATGTCGAACGCTGACCTGGCGTTCACTGGATATCGAATGTGGGAGCGGGCTTGCTCGCGAAGAAGGCGACGCGTCTTGTCAGGTGCGCATCCCGCGGCCGCTGACCAGCAACCGCGCACACCCCACATAAAGCACAACCGTCGCCACCAGCATGAACGTAATGGCAATACTGATCCGAATGTCCGAAACCCCAAGGATCCCATAGCGAAACGCGTTGACCATATGCAGCACCGGGTTGGCCAGGGACACGGTCTGCCAGAACGGTGGCAGCAACGAGATCGAGTAGAACACCCCGCCCAGGTAAGTCAGCGGCGTGAGCACGAAGGTCGGAATGATGGAGATGTCATCGAAGTTGCGCGCGAATACGGCGTTGATGAAACCCAGCAGCGAAAAGATCGTGGCCGTCAGCACCACCACCAGGATCGTCACCCCCAGGTGATGCACCTGCAGATTGGTGAAGAACAGCGACAGCAGCGTCACGATCAGGCCCACCGCCAAACCTCGCAACACGCCTCCCAAGGTGAAGCCGATCAGGATCGTGTGGGGCGAAACCGGCGAGACCATCAACTCTTCGATCGAGCGCTGAAACTTGCTGCCGAAGAAACTCGACACGACGTTGCCGTAGGAGTTGGTGATCACCGACATCATGATCAGCCCCGGCACGATGTAGTCCATGTAGGTGAAGCCGCCCATGTCGCCGATCTGCCGACCGATCAGGTTGCCGAAGATCACGAAGTACAGAACCATCGTGATGGCCGGGGGCAGCAAGGTCTGCGGCCAGATTCGCATGAAGCGCCGGACTTCACGGTAGACAATGGTATTGAGGGCGATCAGGTTGGGGCGCAGTTCGGAACTCATACCGCCACCTTCGCCAGGTTTTTTTCCACCAGGGACACGAACAACTCCTCAAGGCGATTGGTCTTGTTGCGCAGGCTCAGCACTTCGATGTTTTGCAGGGCCAGTTGAGTGAACAGCCCGGTGATGCCGGCGGATTTGTCGACCTGGACTTCCAGGGTATGGCTGTCGAGCAACCGAGCCGGATAACCAACGAGCTGCGGGGCCATGCTCAAGTCATGCTTGAGATCCAGCAGGAAGGTTTCCACATGCAATTGGCTCAGCAACTGTCGCATGCTGGTGTTCTCGACGATGGTGCCGTGGTCGATGATGCCGATGTTGCGGCACAGTTGCTCGGCCTCTTCCAGGTAATGCGTGGTGAGGATGATGGTGATGCCTTTCTGGTTCAGTTCGGTCAGGAAGGTCCACATCGAACGGCGCAGCTCGATGTCCACGCCCGCGGTCGGTTCGTCAAGGATCAGCAGGCGCGGTTCGTGCACCAGCGCGCGGGCGATCATCAGGCGGCGCTTCATGCCACCGGACAACGAACGGGACGGCACGTCGCGCTTGTCCCACAAGCCCAGTTGGGTCAGGTATTGCTCGGCGCGTTCGTTGGCGATCTTCGGCGGAATGCCGTAATACCCTGCTTGGGTTACGACAATATCGAAGGTCTTTTCGAACTGGTTGAAGTTGAACTCCTGGGGCACCACGCCAATGCAGCGCTTGAGCGCGGCAGGCTCGCGGTCCAGGTCATGGCCGAAGACATTGACCGTGCCGCTGGTCTTGTTCACCAGGGTGGAAAGAATACCGATGGTGGTGGATTTGCCGGCGCCGTTAGGGCCAAGCAAGGCGAAGAAATCACCTTCGGCGACGTCCAGATCGATACCACTCAGGGCCTGGAAACCGTTGCCGTAGGTTTTGGTTAACTGCCGTATGGACAGAGCGGAACTCATATCGGATTACGCACCAAGAAGGGGAAAAGAGAAGAATAGATAAGGGCGTGCGACGAGCAATGCAACCACCCGCACGAAGGCAATGGTGCGTGGCGTCGCCGCACAAGTACAGTGAAGCGTGTCGATAGTAAGTATTAAGTCAACGCGGTCATGACGGCTTTGCGATAGGCCGGACGCTGCTGGAGCCGTGCGTACCAGGCTTGCACATTGGGCAGCGCGGCACGCTCGATGGGCATCTCGAACCAGGCATAGATGAAACTGCCCAGGGGGATATCGCCCATGCTGATTTCTTTACCGCCAAGGTAAGGCTGTTCGCCCAGGGTCTGCTCCACCATCGCCAAGAGATCTTCGCATTCCTTGATCGCCGCCTTGATGGCAACCCAATCCTGCTGCTCGGCTGGGGTGCGCAAGACGCCCCAGAACACCGTGCGAAACGGTGCGGCAAAACTCGACGTCGTCCAATCCATCCATTTTTCCGCCGTGGCCCGGGCCTGTACGTCAGCGGGGTACCAAGTGGAATCCGGGGCGTGGCGAGCAACCAGATACCGGACGATGGTGTTCGACTCCCAGAGCACGAAGCCGTCGTCTTCTATCATCGGAACCCGGCCGTTGGGGTTCTTCGCGCGGTATTCGGGCGTGTCCACCACACCGAACGCGCCGCCTGCATCAACGGACTCATAGATGAGCCCCAGTTCTTCGGCGCACCACAACGCCTTGCGCACGTTCGATGAATTCTTCCGGCCCCAGATCTTCAGCATCACGGCTTCCCTCGATGAATAAATGCCGCAGCAGCATACGCCGGATCAGCAATGGCTCAAATCACTGTGCGAAAAGCGCCGCGAATCCACCCAAGGCGAAACAAGGCATTTGCGCCAAACAATGACGTTTTCTCACTTTGGCAACGAACGATTTCCCACGGCTGTTGCCAACCAGACTGGCGCAATACAGGGAGGGTTTCCCACGAAATCAGTCCCCTTGCGCCTACCGCCGGTTTTGCAGGGGCCGTCTAAGCTCTGGAGGTCGGTTTTGCCTTGGTTCACGGAGGATCACTTATGCTGTTGTTGTGGATACTGGTTCTGGTCGTCGGGATAGCCTGGCTGGCGCATCGCCGCACCGCCCCGCTACCGGCGCTGGGTATTGTCGCGGTCTACCTGCTGGCGATGGGTATCGCCAGCCATGCACCCGGTTGGCTGATGCTCGTTCTCTGGCTGGTGCTCGCTGCCATCGCGACACCGCTGCTACTGCCAGACCTGCGCCGCAAATATTTCAGCGCGCCGATGTTCGACTGGTTCCAGAAAACCTTGCCTCCCATGTCCCAGACCGAGCGCGATGCCATCGACGCGGGCACGGTGTGGTGGGATGGCGAACTGTTCAGCGGCCGGCCGGACTGGGACCTGCTGCTGACCTATCCCAAGGTAAAACTGACCGAAGAAGAACAGGCATTCCTCGATGGCCCAACCGAAGCGCTCTGCGCGATGGTCAGCGACTGGCAGATCGGCCAGGCCATGGACCTGCCGCCAGAAGCCTGGGCACACATCAAGGAGCACGGTTTCTTCGCCCTGATCATTCCCAAGGAATACGGTGGCAAGGGTTTTTCCGCCTACGCCCATTCCCAGGTAGCCATGAAACTGGCTACCCGCAGCGGCGACCTGGCTTCCACCGTGATGGTCCCCAACTCCCTCGGTCCGGCGGAACTGCTCCTGCATTACGGCACCGACGAACAACGCAACCACTACCTGCCGCGCCTGGCCCGTGGCGACGACATCCCCTGCTTTGCATTGACGGGTCCATTGGCCGGTTCCGATGCCGGGGCGATGCCAGACACCGGGGTCATCTGCAAAGGCGAATGGCAAGGCCAGGAAACCCTCGGCCTGCGCTTGAACTGGGAAAAACGCTACATCACCCTCGGCCCGGTCGCCACGCTCCTTGGCCTGGCCTTCAAGGCTTATGACCCTGACCACTTGCTGGGCGACGAAGAAGACCTGGGGATCAGCCTGGCACTGATTCCCACCGATACGCCCGGCGTCCACATCGGCCGTCGCCACCTGCCCCTCGGCGCCGCCTTCATGAACGGACCGAACTGGGGCAAGGACGTCTTCATCCCCCTGGATTTCCTCATCGGCGGCCAGGCCATGCTCGGCAAGGGCTGGATGATGCTGATGAACTGCCTGTCGGTCGGGCGCTCGATTTCCCTGCCGGCGGTCGGTACCGGCGCGGCGAAGTTCACCAGCCTGGTCACAGGCCAATACACCCAGGTACGGGAACAATTCAACGTGCCGTTGTCGGCGTTCGAAGGCATCCAGGAAGCCATGGCGCGGATCGGTGGCAATGCCTGGCTGATGGACGCTGCGCGCATGCTGACCGCCAACGCGGTGGACCTCGGCGAAAAACCTTCAGTGCTGTCGGCGATACTCAAATACCACCTGACAGAACGCGGCCGCGAATGCATCAGCCACGCCATGGACGTGCATGGCGGCAAGGGCATCATCATGGGACCGAACAACTACCTGGGGCGCAGTTGGCAAGGCGCACCGATTTTCATCACCGTGGAAGGCGCGAATATCCTGTCGCGCAACTTGATGATCTTCGGCCAGGGTGCCATCCGCTGCCATCCGTTCGTACTCAAGGAAATGGCCCTGGCAAGCCGAGACGACAAAGACCAGGCATTGATCGAATTTGACGGATTGCTGCTCAAGCACATCGGTTTCGCCGTCAGCAACGCCGCCAGTACGCTCGTGCTCAACCTGGGCCTGGGACATTTCGACAACGTGCCAGGCAATGCCCTGAGCCAAGGTTATTTCCGCGCACTCAACCGGCAGGCGGCAGCATTCGCCCTGCTGGCGGACCTGAGCATGATGTTGTTGGGCGGCGAACTCAAACGTCGCGAACGCTTGTCCGCGCGCCTGGGCGATGTGCTGAGCAACCTTTACCTGGCCTCGGCCGCGCTCAAGCGCTACCACGATCTCGATTCGCCGGACCACATGGCGCCACTGTTCCAGTGGGCCATGGAAGAAAGCCTCGGCCAGTCGGAGCGCGCATTGGACGAGCTGCTGGGCAACTTTCCCAACCGGGTGCTGGGCGGCCTGTTGCGCCTGGTGGTGTTCCCCTTGGGTCGTCGCCACAGGGGACCGAGCGACAGGCTTGATGCCGAGGTCGCGGCGGTCATCGGACGTTCCAAGGGCGACCCGACCCTGGAAGAGTTGCTGCAGGGCTGCTATCGCCCGCAATCAACCGACGATCCAGTGGGCGGACTGCAACACGCCGCCGACCTGCTGGTCGCCGCCCATCCGCTGCAGAAAAAAATCCATGCTGCCCTCAAGCAAGGCCAATTCAATCCAGCGCCTGGAGAAAACCTTATCGACGCGGCCCTGGAAGCAGGCGTGTTGCAGGCCGGTGATGCACAGACCCTGCGGGCAGCCGAAACGGCACGACGCAAGGTCATCGACGTGGATGACTTCGATAAGGAAGCGCTGACGCTCGCCGAGGACAAAGTCCGATGATCCGGACGGACTAGCATGTAAAAGCAGGCGCAGGCGCTTTATACTCCTGCGCCCGTTTTGCTCTTGAGGACTTATCTCGTGTCCAATGTCGTTGCCGATCACCTTGTCTTGCTTGACCACTTGCGCAGCATCCTGGTCGCCGTGGGTGAGGCCGAACAGGTTCCCGAAGAAAGCCATGCGCTGTTCCTGGAGCGCTTTGATGAGTTGCGCGCCCAACTGCCCGTCGACCCGATCGAAAGCCAGTACCTGGGCCAGGATCTCCTGTGCCAGGTGATCGTCCGTTATCCACAGATTGCCCACCTGGTACCCCGCGACCTGCTGTGGTATTTCGCCGGTGATTGCCTGCACTACATGCCCGACGAAGAAATCAATCTGTATCAGGCCCTGGAAGAGCGTCGCTTTGAAGCAGAACAAAACGATGAGCCCTTCGATTGGAACCAGGAAAAACAGTTGCTGGCAATGTCGGATCAGGACAGCAAGCACTGATCACGAAACAGCACTGCAAAGGCCCGCACGGTTTTAACCCTGCGGGTTTTTTTGCGGCTTTTTGTTGATCGCAACACCTCGGATCTATCTCGCAGATTTACATCAAAAGACAGTTTATTGACACGTCGTACCCCGCGCTTTTTGCCCCCGTCACTTTTTAGACGTTTTTTTCACACAGTCCGTGGCGCTTTGCCAGTGTTGAACTACTGTCAATCAGAAGCGAGCAGGGAACAGGCGAACCGATCCACAGCCGACCTGATTGGCAACCGTCGCTCTGCTCGCCAGCCCGGATTCAAGGGCGTTTCAGATGTGCCAATACAGCGTGCCATCCAGTCAGGACGTCCAATGTGCCCCAGGCCAATTGCCGGCGACATTGAGTGATTTGATGAAAATGGGGGGGTAGCCCGGGCCCCGTAAATGATCCGAGGCACTGATCAGCCTAAGGACGGCCTGTCTGTCGAGGATCATTTTATGAGCTATCGTACCGTGCCCGTGTTGAAACACCTTGTTCATGGCTTGTTCTGGATGGGCCTCGGCCTGGATGCGGCTTACGCCGCGGCGGATAGTTGTTCGCAACTGGACAATTTGCCGGCCACCTTCGAGGTTGGCCAGGGGCTGCAGAATGAACTGCGCATTCTTGCCCCGGTAACGAAGCTGGCGGTGGGCGATCCGAAAATCGCCGACGTGCAGCCCAGTGGCAACGATGCCTTCATCCTCACAGGCCTCATGCCCGGTGCCACCAGCCTGATGGTGTGGACGGCCTGTTCGAAAATACCCCGCCAAAGCATGGTTTTCGTGACAGGCCGGGCCACCACCGCGCTGACCAGTGCAGCAAGCGTGCCGTCGGACGACCCGATGCTGCTCGCCCAGGTGCAGACCGACATTCGTTTTGTCGAAGTCAGCCGGACCAAGCTCAAGGAGGCCTCGACTTCGATCTTCGGTACCCGCGGCAACTTCCTGTTCGGCGCGCCGAGAACCTTGCCCACCGTCGGCGGTATCGTCCGGCCTTCCTTGCCGGTCAATAACGACATGTTCAATCTGTCGTTCGCCACCGGCAAGACGCTGTTGATGATCAACGCCCTGGAAGGCAGCGGCTTCGCCTACACCCTGGCGCGGCCCAGCCTGGTGGCTCTCAGCGGGCAGAGCGCCAGCTTCCTGGCCGGCGGCGAAGTGCCGATTCCCGTACCCAGTGCCGGCAGTGACAACGTATCCATCGAGTACAAGGAGTTCGGTATTCGCCTGACCCTGACGCCCACCGTGATCGGCAAAAACCGCATCGCGCTGAAGGTCGCACCGGAAGTCAGCGAACTGGATTTCACCAACGCCGTGAACATCGCCGGGACGCTGGTACCCGCGCTGACCGTGCGCCGCACCGATACCAGCATCGCTCTGGCTGACGGCGAAAGCTTCGTCATCAGCGGCCTGATCAGTACCCGCAACAGTTCGCAGGTGAACAAGTTTCCCGGCCTGGGTGACATACCCATTCTTGGCGCGTTCTTTCGGGACAATTCCATCAACCGCGAAGAGCGCGAGCTGTTGATGATTGTCACTCCGCACCTGGTCCAACCGCTGGCTGCCGACGCGCAACTGCCAACGTTGCCGGGCGAGCAATTACGCAATTACGACCCGAATTTCTACCGCATGTACTTCCTTGAACATGGCGAGTTCGACAACCGCAGCGGGCTGTCCCAATGAGCCGCTACGTGCAGTGCGAAGCGTCAGCCATTCAACTGGATCCCAAGAGGCATGCGATGAAAGCAATCATTGCGATAACGGCGACCTTGATGCTCGCCGGTTGTGCCAGCCACGGCACCGTGGCCTCAAGCACGGCCAGTTGCGCCAAGCCCGGCGCCGACCAGGAACTGGCCCTGAACCTGGCCGATGACATGGCCAATGAAGGTCGTTTGTATGCCAGCCTGGCGAACCTTGAACGCTTACCCGAAGACTTGGTCCAGGTCCGTTTGCGCAAGGCCCGGGTGCTGCGCCTGATGGGACGTAGCGAGGCCGAGCCGTTGTATAAAAGCCTGCTTGGGACTTGCCTGGCTGCGGATGGTGAACATGGTCTTGGTCAATTGGCTGCGGCCAGAAATGACAACGCCAACGCCACGGAACACCTCGAACGTGCCGCAAAGATGGCGCCCACCGAAGGAAAAATCCGCAATGACCTGGGGGTTGTCTACCTCAATCAAAGGCGTATTCCTCAAGCCCGCTTCGAGTTCATGACCGCCATGGAGTTGCAGCAGTCCGACACGCTGGCGGCACTCAACATGGTGACCCTGCTGATCTACCAGGATAACTGGAAGCAGGCGGCGGAACTGGCGAGCATGGCCAAGCTGAGCCCCCAACAGGTGGCCGATGCACAAGCCCGTGCGGAAAAAATCCGTGGCTCTGCCGGCAATGCAATGACCTCACAATCGAACCGCCTGACCGAGGTCGTCGATGCCTCAACCGGCGCGGTCAAGTAGCGCATTTCGAGGAGTCCGAGAGATGAAGACCCAACCATTGTTGATCGTATGCCTGACTTGCCTGTCCACCTCCGCCTGGGCGATCGACCCAGGCCCGTCTTCGGCGGCGCAGCAAGGAACCGAGAGCTGGATGCAGTTGCAGATCCGTGGCGTGGTGGCTTCCACCAACCTGCAAACCGCATCGGCCGCCGAACGCGAACTGGCCATGCAGCGCTGGCTCAACAGCTTTACTTACCCGATCCCGATGTTTTTTGAGCAAGACTCAGGGGGAGATGTCAGCCAGAGTAAGTGAAGCGTTAACCGCATAAAGACCGCAGCCTCCGGCGACCCTACGCTTATTAGGTGTTGCCGGAGGCTGCGGTCTTTTGGCTTGAAAGTGTTGGCTGAACCGGAACCACAGCCAGCATCTTCATTCGCTGACCCACCGCTTTCGCGAGCAA